>JBKPQI010000191.1:0-8036 GCA_046733975.1 Verrucomicrobiota bacterium | reverse complement strand
GAGTAAAGCCGGCCTCGGCAGAAGGGCGCGGGCATGTAAATTTCATATTCTCTATAGTCAGCTTTTATGGTTCTCGCAGCAATGGGCGTGACTACGTAACTTGCGTTGCGGGAAGTACGTAGTGAGAGAACCCTGCCGTAGTTAACACAGCGTATCACGCGGAAAACTAGCATGTTAGAAATAACCGGGCAGCGTCGACATTCCCCGATGGACGTGTGATAAGGGTGGGCGTCGAGTCGTTCCTTAGTCCTTTCTTATCTGCTGCCATAATCAGCTTTTACTCGAACCGCTCGCAAGCGGGGCGATACGCAACGTGCGGTGCGGGAACTACGTATCGGGCGCTCCGCTGACCGGCTGATTCCGTCCCTGCGTGACCTTGTGCAGCATGCGTCACACGGGTGGTGGATGTTGCACCATGTTTCCGGCAGGGCCGTTCCCATCACGACGCCAGGCTGACTGAACACAACGGGTTTCGCTTTGATTTACCAGTTCTAGACTCTTCTTCATTTCGAGCGACTTGGCATGGCGTCCTCGGCGCGCTAACTGTGCTGATGGCGCAATTCCCCAAAGAGCAATCTCCCTCGGGCGAATTCGAGCGGCAGGAAGACGCCTTTCGGCACTGGGTTTCAAATGATGATTCGACACCATTCCCGGCGGTCGCGGATCGTTACCATCTTTATGTTTCGCTGGCGTGTCCCTGGGCCAGCCGGACGCTGATCACGCGGAAACTTCTCGGTCTTGAAAAGGTAATTGGAATGACTGTGGTCGATCCCGTGCGCGACGAACGCGGCTGGGCTTTTCGCAATCCCGATCTTAGCCGTGATCAAGCCGCGAATCTATCTCTTTCCTTTTCCTCCACTGATCCGGGTAATGGATTTCACTTTCTTGCTGAAGCATACGAACTGACGAATCCAAACTTTGATGGTCGTGTGACGGTCCCGGTGCTCTGGGACAACGAGACGCGGTGCATCGTCAACAATTGCGAAGACGACATATGCCGGATGTTCAATGATGCTTTCCGCGGTCTGGCAGAGAACCAGAAGCTCGATCTTTTTCCGGCGGACATTGCTGCTGAACAGGAGAAGCTAAGCGATTTCGTTTACGACAAAATTAATAACGGCGTTTACAAAGCCGGGTTTTCGACCAGGCAACGAGTGTACGACAGAGCATGCACGCAACTATTCAATGCCCTGGACGAACTGGAAGCGCGGCTGTCTAAGACTCGTTATTTGTTCGCAGGCCGCATCATCGAAACTGATTGGCGGCTATTCTGTACTCTCGTCCGTTTCGACGTAGTTTACTACATCCATTTCAAATGCAGCCTCCGCCGGATTCTCGATTGTCCAAACCTGCAAGGGTATCTGATGGACCTTTACCAGCACAACGGCATCGCCGAAACAGTGAACTTCGATCACATTAAGCGCCATTACTATCGGACACACGAGGAGATTAATCCAAGCCGCATTGTACCGGTGGGACCGGTTCTTGATCTTACGGGTGAGCATGGGCGGGGGAAGCTCGGCACGGTTAAGTAGGATCAAGCCGCCGGGGGGATCTTTGGGCATTAGATCGGCGGTCATAGACCGCCGCTACAGGGCCTCGGTGCAGAGCTGCATCTCTAGCGGCGCTCTGTGAGCGCCGAACTTCCTACTTCTGCAACCGCCGCAGAGCCGCGGTCATCTCGGGAGCACGACGCCGGATTTCGCGGAAATGAACCAGAGCAAGACGCGACAATAAGGAAGCGCCAGCTTTGGTCACGAAGAATTAAGGAACCGGTGTTTTTAACTGCCGATTAAAAAAGAGCGATTTTTAAATCGCAAGATGTGTATAGGCGACTTGCAGTCGCATTCTCCAGCTCGGCAGTTTGCAATAACCGTTCCTTGACCTCACCAGCTTTAAAATCGCGGATTTCGGTAGGCGACGCGTCCACCCCATGCGGGAATTGCTCGCGTCCCAGCAGCTCGCCGTGTCGAATTTAGGTATTATTTAACTCGAACCAACCCGCGACGTGCTTCCGTCTCCAATGAAACCTTCACTCTCCAAATGAAGAATGATTTCCTGCGCTGCCTCGTCCGGAGTTAATTCAGCCGTGTTGATGGAGACGTCGGCGTCAGTCGGTTCTTCGTACGGATCAGAGATGCCGGTAAACTCCTTGATAATACCGGCGCGGGCTTTGGCATAAAGACCCTTCCGATCGCGCTCTTCGCAAACCTCCACCGGAGTGGAGAGATGGACCATGATAAAACCACCCAGCGGAGCAATCATCGCGCGGACTTCTTTACGCGTCGCATCGTACGGCGCAATGGGAGCGCAGATCGCGATCCCGCGATTCTTTGTGATCTCGGAAGCAACATAACCGATGCGACGAATGTTCAGATCCCGGTGTTCGCGGGAAAAGCCAAGCTCGGAAGACAAATGTTTGCGGACATGATCACCGTCAAACAGCGTGACCGGTCTGCCGCCAATTTCTAGGAGCTTGATGACGAGAACATTCGCGATGGTCGATTTGCCGGCGCCGGACAGGCCAGTGAAGAAGATGGTGAATCCCTGCTGATGACGCGGCGGAAAAGTTCGCCGGAGTTCCTGGATAACTTCCGGATAAGTAAACCAATCCGGAATCAGGCGGCCTTCATTCAGCCGTTGCCGCAATTCCGTCCCCGAAATCCTCAGGACCCGCGCATTACGCGGAACTTCGTCTTCCGGCAAATACTTCGCCTGATCCTCTACATAAACCATGTTGTGGAACGGAATCATGGTTACACCGATCTCCGCTTCATGTTTCTTGAACAATTCCTGAGCTGCGTATGTCCCGTAAAACGGAGCGCCGTTTGTATCGTTGCCGGGACCGGCATGATCTCGCCCAACAATCATGTGCGAACAACCGCAGTTTTTCCGAATGATCGCGTGCCAGATTGCTTCTCGAGGTCCAGCCATGCGCATGGCCAGGGGTAGTAGCGCAAGCTTTGCTGTTCCACTTGGATACTTGGTCAGGATAACCTGGTAACAGCGGACCCGTGTGAAGTAGTCAACATCACCTGGCTTTGTCATCCCCACCGACGGATGAACCAGTAGACTCGCTTCGGCTTGTTTGGCGGCACGGAAGGTCAGTTCGACATGAGCGCGATGCATCGGATTGCGCGTTTGGAACGCTACAATGCGACGCCAGCCTTGCCGCGCGAATTGGCGACGCAATTCTGCGGGTGACAAGCGCAGCGTTTTGAAATCGTAACTGGAAGGCGTCTGCACCCCTTCGAGGCGACCTCCAACGTACCAGGGATGCGATTTGTTCAGCAGATAATTGACACCTGGATGGCCGAGGCTCGTGGTGTTGAAAACGGTTTCCCCCTCATGAGGAAGGTCCGGCTTCCAAACTTCTTCCACATGCAATAGCGCCAGCATCACGCCTTCGGCATCTCGCAGCGCAATCTTGCTCTTTCCCGGCGTGAGCGAGTTCGCGAAATCTTCCGTGACATCCAGAGTGACGGGAATGGGCCAGAGAACGCCGCTCGTCAGGCGCATTTCATTGCAAACCTGTTCGTAATCCGCTTTGGTCATGAACCCGCGGAGCGGCGAAAAACCGCCGTTTAGGAGCAGCTCAAGATCGCAAAGCTGCCGCGGTTTCAGGTCCCACGATGGGAATTCTCTCGATTCTGTTTTGATCTCGGCGCGTCGCTCCGGACTCGCATAAAGATCGAGCAGCTCCCCGCCATGTGCAGGAGGAAGATGCGCCGCGGAGGTGCGTTCTGGACTGTCAGATATTTCGCTGTGTTGCATGTGAATTACGGAAAGGTCGAACCCTAGTCGAGGTGCCGTCACCAGCAAGGGCTGTCTGGTGATATGGCGGCATGTCGTGGCAGTGCAGAAAGTTTTGTACCGCGTCCGGTTGTCGGATTTCTCGCGCTTTCGATACGTGACACACACATTTCGCGAGTCGAAACACAGACAGTCGGGCCGGAACTGCCTTGCAATGCCCCACACCGCATCGCCCTGATCCTTGTGGCGACGGCGAATTGATTAATTCTGGGAACGGTAGTGGCCTTTGATTTCGTCCGGCAGACCAGAGGTGGCGAGCCAGGCGCTTGCTTGGGCCGGATCAATTGTGAACCACGATTGCATGGCCGCCCCGATTTCACTGTCACGAGCTGCCGGGTCACTAATAGTTACCGCCCATTGCACAGCAAGGGATGGGTCGACCGGCCCGATGACAGTGGTGAAGGCAACTACAGCGGCATCTCGCGAAGAACCGCTGGCGAGGCTGTTTAGCCATGTTCCAGCCTGCGAGATATCGGTCTTCGCCCAGCGGCGGGCGAGGTTCGCGAAAAGTTGATCGCGAGTTTCGCCTTGAGGAAACGAAGCAGCCCATGCCGTCGCGGCTTGCGGGTCAATGTTCGCCCACTGGGATATCAAAGAACTGGCTGAAATAACCTGAGTGTCTCCGGAGAGCTGCGATACGGCTTCGGCCGCCGACGTCGGGTTTTCTTCTGCGAGCGCAGAGACAACACCAGGCATGACCGCTTCACGGGTCGTGGCGTCCGTCAGACTCTGCGCCCATGCAAATGCGGCTGCTGAGTTTGTCTGCGCCCATTGGCGAGAAATAGCTGCAAGTAAATTTTGCCGCGTTTCCCCGGTGCTATGATCAAGGGCGAACTTTGCCGCTGCTTGTGGATCAGCTTCGCTCCATTGAGAAACAAGCGGCTCTAGCGCGCCCTCGCGCGTCGCCTCATCGGGCAGTTTCTGAATCCAGGTTAACGCTTTTTCGGGGTCTAAAGCCGCGAGTTTCCGCGTCGCTGCCGCGATTACGTCGTCCCTTGTCTCGCCAGGCGCGAGCGCGGCGATGTAGGCGGATGCGGCATCCGGCTGGTTCTGCGCCCACGCGGCTACAACGCCCGGCAAGATGGAATGTTCAGCGTCACCAAGCTTGCCTGCCCATTCCAGGGCTGCACGTGGGTCCTTCTCCGCCCATTGCTGTGAAAGATCCGCAATCGTTTGGTCTCGAATTGTTCCGTGCGGCAGCGCGACAGCAGCATCCAAAGCTCTTTCGGGATCCATTCCTCCCCACTGGGAGAGAATAGTTTGCACGGTATCATCACGACCTTGTCCAACTGGTAAACTACTCGCCCAGCTGTAAGCTGCTTCGGGGTTTTGTTCAGACCATCTTGCCCCAACTACTCGGAGCGCCATATCTCGGACCGCGCCGGCTGGTAACTGTAAAGCCAACGTCCCCGCCCCAGCCAAATCAGCGCTCGGCCAGGTATTGAAGATTGGCGAATAGACCGCCGGGGTCTGTTCAGACAACGGCAGAGTTCGCGCAAATTGCAGCGCATCGTTGACATTCTCGTCGGCCAGCACGGCAACAAGTGATTGAAGCTCGTCGGCGCGTTCCTCCCCGGCGGGTAATTGCGTAATCCAATTGATGGCAGCAGCAGGGTCATGTTCTGCCCAACTCGTGATTACGCTCGAGACCAGCTCGCTCTTTTCTGCTCCGCCTTTCACCCGCGCGTAGGCCAGAGCACTTTTCGGATCGGCATCCGCCCAGCGCGAAATCAGGATGTCCATAAACATATTGCGCGCTCGTCGACTGGGCACACGTTCCATTTGCTCGATAAGTGCCTGCGCATTTTTCGGGTCGAGGCCGTTAATCAAATCGGCGACCTCTTCGTATAAGTGTCGGTCTGCTGAATGCGCAGCGGCGTTTTGGATGGCGACGATTATATTTTCCAAAGAAGCGGAACCTGCTACTTCGGAACTACTCGTCGGAGGAGTGAGCGAAGGTGCAGAGTCAGGATCAGAGCTCTTGATTGGTCTGTTGATGTTCGCAAAAGTTTCCTGCGGAACTTTGCCTCTGTGAGACGATAGCGCATGGCCAACAACAACTCCGGTCACGAAGGTGGTTGCGGCGGCGAGTGCTGTCAGGCGGTGATTCATATTTAGAAATGGATTGTGAAAAAGTGTTAGGGCGCGCGGACTGGCCGCGCGCCCACCCAGTACCCGCAACTTTGTTCTAGCCGTCTGTTCCCCCGCCACCGCCGCCCCCGCCACATCGCTTGGTAGTGAAGGTGACAGTATCAAATGCCCTGGTACCGTCGGGCCTGATGGCGACGACACGCGCAGTAACCCTTCTTTCGTCGGGATATCGATGAGTTACCGTCGGATTTGTACTCGCCGCTGTATCTAACGTGCCATTATTAGTGAAGTCCCACCGGTACTTCACTGACACGTTCGGTTGCACTGTTGCGGACAATGTCACTGCGACGACATCCCCGTTCACGCAAGTCTGTTTGACAACAAAGGCATTGACAGTAAGCGCTTGCGCCGCCGGCACTGCTACCATTCCCAAAGCGACGACAAAACCGGTCGCCGCTACCCATTTTAACCATCTGTTTCCTCTCATTGACTTATTTCCTCTCATATTTGTTTTTGTTAGACTGATTGAGTTCGGAGCAAGCTAGTGACGATCTTTTACCGTCAAAGTCGGGAAAAGTAACACGGATGTTACCTGTAAGGGATTGGCCGACCTTATCTCGGCCCTCGGCCATTCCGGCACGCAGGCGCGGCAGGCGCTAGAACGGGAGCAGCTTGAAAATCAGGTTTGCCCCAGCCGGCTTTTCGCGGCGTAGGACTTTGGTCTAATCAACAAACCTCTCCGTTCAAACTACAAGAACGGCATGAGCAAAATTCTGACACTCACATCAACGCTGATTATGCTGCTGACCATCGCGCCGATTGCGCCGGCACAAAATGCTGATCGCCTGGCAAAGATTCAAGCGGTGGCGGAGGAACTGAAGCTGACGCCCGAGCAAAAAGAGAAGGTAATCCCGATCCTGAAAGAAGAAGCGCCAAAACTCGAAGCAATCAAATCAAATACTTCGATGTCCGGATTCCAAAAGATGCGGGAGTTACGCGCTATTCACAACCAAACGGCTCCTCAGCTTCAGCAAATTCTTTCCCCGGCG
The DNA here is from genome assembly GCA_046733975.1 of Verrucomicrobiota bacterium. Taxonomy (GTDB): domain Bacteria; phylum Verrucomicrobiota; class Verrucomicrobiia; order Chthoniobacterales; family UBA10450; genus AV69. The sequence continues at coordinate 1,083 of JBKPQI010000191.1, read as the reverse complement.
CAGTATCAGAAGTTGCAGGCCATTCGTGAAACGGAGATCAAGAAGGCGATGGCGGCAAAGCGCGCAGCCAAGTAATTGCGCACTTCCGTCCAGAGGTCGTTAGAAGGTTTTGACAAATGTGCCTGGGCCTGTAGCCGCCTCCCTGGGAAGGGGCGCGTCGGCAGACCGGGCGACGGCTACAGCATTTGTTAAACTGCTCCAGACATTTCTTTGAGACGCTCTAGCTTACGCCGGTGCGCCGGCGGAAACGGGAACGGCAGCGCCAGATTTTTTGCGTTCCGCCCAGCGTTGTAGCACAACGTAAAACACGGGGACGAAGAGAACGGCAAGGCAGGTGGAGGCGAGCATGCCGGTCGCTACTGCCAGCCCGAGAGACTTGCGCGCGCTCGCGCCGGCGCCGCTCGCGAAGACCAGAGGCAGAACACCAAGGATAAATGTAAGCGAGGTCATCAGAATGGGACGGAAGCGTATTTGCGAAGCTTCGATAGTTGCTTCGGCGATTGTTTTTCCGGCAGCTCGGCCAGCCCGCGCCAGTTCCACAATCAGGATCGCGTTTTTGGCCGAGAGCGCGATAAGCAGGACAAGGCCAATCTGCACATAAAGGTTATTTGCTACACCGAGCGCTAGGAGAGCCCCTACCGTTCCAAGCAGTGCCAACGGCACAGCAAGAATCACAGCGGCGGGAGTGATCCAACTCTCGTATTGGCCAGCTAACACAAAATAGACCAGGAGAAGTGCAAGGGCGAAAATGAACCAGGTAGCGTTGCCGGCCAGCTTTTCCTGGTATGACATCGCCGTCCACTCGTAACTCATGCCGGCGGGTAATACTCGGGCTGCGATCGCTTCCATTGTCGCCAATGCCTGTCCTGAACTATAGGAATCGTTAGCGCTGCCGTTAATCGTGGCCGAGGCAAGTAGATTATAAAGCGGGATCACGGCTGCTCCTTGGGTGGCTCTGACGGCCGCTACCGTCCCGAGTGGAATCATATCACCATTTTGGTTGCGCACATGATATGTCATGAGGGCTTCCGGCTCGAGCCGATAAGGCGCGTCAGCCTGAGCGTAAACCATATAATTATGGCC
>JBKPQI010000190.1:0-6660 GCA_046733975.1 Verrucomicrobiota bacterium | reverse complement strand
CGCGAGTACATGGCGCAGGAATGATCGATCTGCATTTCGAGTTGCCGATGTTGTTGTACGACCACCGCAATCGTGATAACGTGCTGGCGGACGAGTTTCTTGCGGAATTTGAAGCGGGCGACATCGGCACGGTGGCAGCGGCCATTTACATCGAAGACCAGTACGTGCCGCAACGCGCGCTGGAAGTGGCGCTGGCACAAGTAGCGCGAATTTACGCGGAAGCGGAAGGCTGCTCCCGCTTCGCCATCTGCCGCTCGTACACGGGTATAACCCGCGCGCGGGAGCAGGGAAAGATTGGGCTCATCATTGCGATGGAAGGAGCCGAACCACTGGGCAGCGATCTCAATTTGCTGCGGATTTTCTATGAACTGGGCCTGCGCCTGCTCGGTCTTACTCACGTGCGCAGCAACGCGGCCGGTCACGGCGGTGTCTTCGCAGCCACTGGCTCTTCGCCGCAGGGCCTGACTGATTTCGGTTGTGAACTGGTTCGGGAATGCGAGCGGCTCGGCATTATTCTCGATCTCGCACATATCAATCCTGCGGGATTTGAAGATATTTTGAGAAATACGACTCGGCCGGTCATTGTCTCGCACACCAACGCGCGCAAATATTACGACATCGATCGCAACATCAGCGACGAACAGATCAAATCGGTGGGAGCGCGGGGCGGAGTCATCGGCGTCAATTCAGTTCTCGTTAGCCCGAAAAAAGAACGAAGCACCCTCGATCATTACGTCGATCACATTCAGCACGTGGTCGATTTAATCGGGATCGACGGTGTCGGCATCGGTTTCGATTTCTTCGAGTTCATTTACCGGCGCTGGTCTGAGGAGGAACGGGCTGCATTTCACAAAAAATTCCCGCACGTCCATTTCATTCCCGATCTTTTGCATCATGGTCAGGCGGGAAATGTCAGCGCGAGGTTGATCGAACGCGGATTCACCGACGAGCACGTCGAAAAAATTCTTTTTCGAAACTGGCTGCGCATTTTCGAGACGTTGCTGTAGCGGCGCTCTATGGCGTCGTAATTTCCATTCGGCGGTCATAGACGGCCGCTACAACGTTCGTGTTTTCGAAACCACACGCTGAATTTCGAAAACGTGATGTAGTTGCACCCGATTCTTCCTCTTCTTCTCGCTCTTGGTCTTATAGTTGGTGGGACCTTGGAAGAAGAGTAAGAGGAAGCGGTAGACGATGACTAATTAGCACGCGCGGCATGAAGTTCATCAATCTCACCCGCCACACCGAGATCGGGGCAAATTCGTACTATCTGGAAGCGGGCGGCGAGCATTTGATCCTCGATAGTGGGATGCATCCGCAGGAAACAGCGGAGGATGCGCTCCCGAACTGGAAGCCGATCGAGGGTCGCACCGTCGATGCCATTCTTGTTAGCCATGCCCATCAAGATCACATCGGAACGCTTCCTGTTCTGATCCGGCGTCAACCACACGGGCGCGTTTTTATGACCGAGGCCACCAGCGAAATCGGCTCCCTTCTTTTGCACAATTCCGTGAATGTGATGACGCGGCAGCGTGAAGACCTCGGCCTCACCATGTATCCGCTTTTCGGACATCGCGAAATCGACCGTAGCACCGACCAATGGTATCGCTGCCGATATCGTCAGCCCTACACCACCAGCGGCGAACGTGTCGCCGATAGGGGCGCGTTAACATTCGAATTCTGGGATGCCGGTCATGTTCTCGGTTCGTCCGGAATCCTCTTACAGGCCGAAGGCCGAACCATTTTTTATACCGGCGACGTTAACTTCGATGATCAAACCATCATGCAGGCGGCGGTTTTCCCGCAAGGCGGTGTCGACATCCTGATCATGGAATGCACTCGCGGGGATACGCCCGAGCCCGCAGGTTGGTCGCGCGAATCGGAGGAGCAAAAACTTTTGGATGCGATTGCGGCAACTTTCGACCGTGGCGGCTGCGCCCTCATTCCCGTTTTCGCGCTGGGGAAAACTCAGGAAGCGCTTGCGATGTTCTATGAATTTCGACGGCAGCTGGATTTCCCCGCTTATATCGGCGGGCTGAGTTCGAAAATGACGGATGTTTACGATCGCCGCGCGAACCAAACACGCCGGCAATGGCCGCGATTGCAATTGATGCAGGATGTGGCGCCATTCGTCCTGAACGGCCAGACAATCAACGATTCCCCCCCGCGCGCCGGCCGCGTTTACGCGCTTTCCAGCGGGATGATGACTCCGAAAACGCTCTCCAACATTTTTGCCCGCCGGGTCATAGGAGTTCCGCAACACTCGATCTTGTTCGTAGGCTACGCCGACCCGGAATCGCCTGGCGGAATTTTGCGGGCGGCAAAAGCTGGCGACAACGTTTTGTTGGATCCTGAGGAGGCGCCGCAAACCTTGCGCTGCCACATCGAACAATTTCAATTCAGCGCGCATGCTTCACGCGAATCACTCATTGCTTACGCCACAAAACTGGCACCGAAAAAGATTCTTTTGGTTCACGGTGATCCCCCGGCAGTGGAATGGATGCGGGCGCGGCTGGCCGCAGATCTGCCGAATTGTGATGTGATTGTGCCGAGGCCGGGAGTTGAGGTGGAGTTGTGATCTCACCTCGCATCCCGAGCGAAGTCGAGGGATCCCGATGCGCTACCTTTAGGATACCATCGCCGGGATCCTTCGACTGATGCTCGGGATGACAGCGAGGGTGGCGGCGAAATGAAATGAAGATCGCATCCTGGAACATTAATTCGCTGCGTAAACGCCAGGAGCGTCTGCTCGACTGGCTGGCAAAGGAACAACCGGACGTGGTCTGTCTGCAGGAAACGAAATGCAGCGACGATCAGTTCCCAGAACTCGTTCTCTCCACCGCAGGTTACCACTGCGTTTTTCATGGACAGAAATCGTACAATGGTGTCGCGATTCTCTGCCGCCATGAGCTGCGCGACCGCGAAGCAGCTTTGTGCAGCGCAGGTGAAGATCCGCAAGCCCGCGTCATTGCGGCCACGGTCCGAGCTTCGACTGGACTGGCGTTGAATGATGTTCGCGTCTTCTGCATCTACGCTCCGAATGGGCAGGCTGTCGGATCACCTGCGTTCCAATACAAATTGCGTTGGTTTGTTGAACTGCGGGATTGCGTCGCTGCGGCGCAGAAAACTTTTCCAAATATAGTTGTTTGCGGCGATTTCAATGTCGCGCCGGAGGATCGCGACGTGCACGATCCCAATCTTTGGCGCGGCGCCATCATGTGTTCGGATCCGGAACGGGCTGCTTTTCGCGCAGTCGAACAACTGGGCTTGCGTGATACGCTCCGCATCCATCACCGCGATGCCGGGCTTTTTAGCTGGTGGGATTATCGAATGCTGTCGTTTCAGAAAAATCGCGGTCTGCGTATCGACGCCATCCTCGCCTCCGAATCGTTAGCCAAACTCTGCGTTGATGCCGGAATCGATCGCGAGATGCGCAAAGGCAAAGATCCTTCGGATCACGCGCCGGTCTGGGCTGAGTTTTCCGCTCCCGCCGTGTCGCCCTGAGCGAAGAAGAAGAAATCGCAGGAATTCTAATACGTTTCCGTTTCAATGGCCTCTGTTTCAAAATTTGTTGCCGAATTCCGATGCTAGCTTTTCATATTGCATCCGGAGTCGCAAAGACGACGAGGGATCTCACGAATGGCTGATGAATGTTGAACCGCACTTGTGTGATCGACGAGCATTCGGGAGGTCCCTCGGGCCGAGCCGGACTGGCGTCTGCGCTTGCGCTGACAGATAACTGCGAATGGCGCCCGGTAAGTTAGAGATTTCTCGACTGCGCTCGGAATGACGAATAAGGAAGCTGGTGGGACCGTGCATCGGAGTCGCACTCGAGACCCAGCTCAATGAAACACGAACTCCGCGTTACCAATGCCCCACCCAAACCGCTCATGATTTGGGATGGCGAGTGTCATTTCTGCCGGCATTGGATCGAGCGCTGGGGCGTAATCACTGCTGCCCACGTTGAATACGTGCCTTACCAGGAAATCGGCCAACGCTTCCCGGAAATACCGCGAGACTTGTTTCAACACTCAGTCGTTTACATCGATAAGACAGGCGAGGTCTTCGTAGCGGCCGCGGCAGTTTATCGGTCGCTTCGTTCTCGCCGCTCCAGAGAATGGTTGTGGTGGAGCTACCAGCACGTTCCGGGTTTTGCAGGCCTTTCTGAACTTTCTTATCGCGTCATCGCGCAAAACCGCGGGTTTGCCTCGCTCGTCACGCGTACTCTTTGGGGCAAAGATGTCCGGTCACCCACTTATTTTTGGGCGCGCCGCTGCTTTCTAACGACGCTTGGACTTGTTTACCTGAGCGCGTTCGTTTCGCTCTGGACACAGATCGACGGTCTGATTGGTTCCAAGGGAATACTACCGATCACCGATTATTTGGCGCTGGCACGCGGCGAGGTTGGAAACAAAGCCATCTGGGTTTTGCCGACGCTTTGCTGGTTCAATTCCAGCAACACGTTTCTGCATTTTCTCTGTGGCGGCGGCGTCGCTCTTTCGGTTTTGCTCGTCTTCCGGATCGCACCTGCCATTTCCGCAGCCGGCCTTTTTGTGTTCTATCTTTCGCTCACCGTCGCGGGACAAAACTTTCTCAGTTTTCAGTGGGACATTCTGCTCCTGGAAACGGGATTCCTCGCGATTTTTTTCGCACCATGGCAGTTTTGGCCCAACAAAAATCCTCCGGGGTCACCGACGGCGGCTACAGCGGCCGTCTCTGGAATTGCCTTATTCCTCCTCAAATTTCTGCTCTTCAAACTGATGTTCATGTCGGGGGTGGTGAAGTTAACCAGCGGCGACAACTGCTGGGGCTGGGCCGATCACTCCTTTCGCTGGAACGCGTTCACGGCGCTGGATTATCACTACTGGACGCAACCGCTGCCGACCATCTTTGCCTGGTTCGCGGATAAGCATCCGGAGTGGTTCAAGCAATTTTCGGTCGCGTTCTGTTTGGTTGTCGAAATTGTCGCTCCATTTTTCATTTGGAGCCCGCGGCGATTGCGATTGATCGCTGCGGGACTGTTGGTTTTTCTGCAACTCGCGATCGCAATTACCGGCAATTATTGCTTCTTCAATCTGCTCACGATCGCGCTGTGCCTTTTGCTGATCGACGATGCGTCTGTAGCCGCGGTCGGCGGCCGCGGCGCGCGAGTCCACCCTGTAGCCGCGTCGCTGTGCGAGGCGCGCACGTTTCGCGCAGCGAAACGGCTACAGATCGCCAATTTCGCCGCCATTCCTGTGCTCATCGTCATTCTCCCGCTGGACCTGTGGCTGTGTTACACCGCAACAAAACCGGAAGCGGAATGGCCAAAGCCGTTGCTGGCGCTCTACACACCGATCGAACCGTTTCGGATCGTCAATGGCTATGGACTCTTTCGAGTTATGACAAAAGAGCGCCCGGAAATCCAGGTCGAAGGCAGCGCCGACGGGATTGATTGGGTTGCTTATCAGTTCAAATGGAAACCGGGCGACGTGAATCGCGCGCCGCGCTGGTGCGCCCCGCATCAGCCCAGGTTAGACTGGCAGATGTGGTTTGCAGCCCTGGGCGGGGCGCGGCAGGAACGATGGTTTGAGAATTTCATCATTCGCTTACTTCAGAACGAACGGAGTGTGACCGGTTTGCTCCGGCGCAATCCATTTCCGGATAGGCCGCCGCAGTATGTCCGCGCCACGTTATTCAAGTATCAGTTCACCACTGCAGACGAACACCGGGCCACAGGCGCATGGTGGAAACGGCGCGAAATCGGACAGTTTTTTCCGGAAGCATCGCTAAAGCGTTAGCGATCTCACGATAGGCTCGAGCCAATATCTCGCTGTCGCGGCGGGCTATGACCGTGGCTGCTCCGGCCGGCGCCGGGGGCCCTGCGCTGATAGAGCGCCGCTAAAGGGCTTAAATTGCGGGTCCGTCGTCGGTTGAAGTTTTCGCGCCTGCTGGCATTTTATAAGGTGCCGAAAGAAGCTCAGATCATCACGGAGGGAACGGTAACTCAGGTGTTGCCCGGCACGATGTTCCGCGTCGATCTGCCTGGCCAGCGTAACGTTTTGGCCCACATCTCGGGCAAGATGCGTAAACATTTCATTCGCATCGTGCCGGGCGATAAGGTATCGGTGGAACTCTCGCCCTACGACCTGACCAAAGCGCGAATTATTTTCCGCGAACAGTAGGCTGTCGGTTGCGCCTCGCTAGCTGGTCTTCCCGAGCTTAAGTCGAGGGTCCCGCGGAAGTCATCTTTAAGCCTTCGCGACCGAATCCCTCTGCTGCGCTCGGGATGACCCGGTACTCGTCAACAAGCGCAGATCGCGTGCGAGTTTCGTTTAAAATAACAGATAAGGGAAAGGTTTGCGCGTCAGGCTGAGCAAACGGATACTGCGGCAAACCATTAACCATTTGGAGAAAGATCATGGCTGAAGAAAAATCGAATCAAACTGGCGCGCCCGCTAGCGCGCAAAACAAACTCGAGAGCAGTAAGACTCATGCGCGTCGCGCAGCCGAAGATTTAAGATCGGCGGCAACGACGATGGCAGGGGATTATCGCGATAAGGCGACTCAAGCCTGGGACGATGCGAAGGTTCGCGTTCGCACGCTGCAGGAGGACGGCGAAGATTACATTCGCGAGAATCCGACCAAGGCGGTGATAACCGCGCTCGGAATCGGTTTCGT
>JBKPQI010000189.1:0-4937 GCA_046733975.1 Verrucomicrobiota bacterium | reverse complement strand
ATCAGCCTGAATCAGAATTTCCATCACCTGCCAATCCGCGAAGTGCGCAAGGATGACCGCGCCCTGCTCGTTAGCGCGCGCATTCTGGATCGCGACGTTTACGCACGAATCTGGGAGCTCAATGTCGGACGGGTAAAACTTTATTTGCTCGACACCGATATTCCGGAAAACAATTCCGAAGATCGACTCATCACGGCCGAGCTCTACGGCGGCGACCTGGAAATGCGAATGCGCCAAGAAATCGTTCTTGGTATCGGCGGGGTCAATGCACTCAACGCGCTCGGAATCGAACCGGAAGTGTTTCACATGAACGAAGGACACTCTGCCTTTCTTGGACTCGAGCGAATCCGGCGGCTGGTGGCGGAGAAGAAGCTCGATTTCTATGGCGCGCTGCAAGTGGCGGCATCTGCAAATGTTTTCACCACCCACACACCGGTCCCGGCCGGCAACGATTCCTTCCCGCGCGACATGATGCGCAAGTACTTCGGCAGTTTTGCCACCGACGTCGGGTTACCTTTCGACGAATTTTTTTCTTTCGGCCAAACTCGTCTCAACGCCACGGATCCATTCAGCATGACCATTCTGGCCTTGCGATTGAGCCGGCATTCCAACGGCGTGAGCAAGCTCCACGGCGACGTCAGCCGCGGTCTGTGGAAGGACGTTTGGGCCGGTGTGCCCGAACACGAGGTTCCGATCACCAGTGTAACTAACGGGATTCATACTAAAACCTGGCTCGCTCCAGAGTTTCTCGAGCTTTACAACAAGTATCTTGGCGATTGGGAAGAGAATCTGACCAACGAAGATTTTTGGCGCCGAGTCATCGATATTCCAGATGCCGTTCTCTGGGACGCGCATCAGAAATTGAAATTGCGCCTGGTACAGTTCGTCCGCGATCGGGTCAAAGCGCAACGGGAACGGATCGGCGAATCGCCCGAGTCCATTCGCGCCGCCAATCGGATTCTCGATCCCGAGATTCTTACCATCGGCTTCGCGAGACGTTTCGCCACCTACAAACGCGGGGCGCTGCTGTTCACCGACAAGGATCGTCTGCACAAATTGCTGAACGATTCCACTCGACCGGTGCAATTTATCTTTGCCGGCAAAGCCCATCCGCGCGACGAAGGCGGCAAGACGCTGATCGAGGAGGTTTACAAGTTCTCGCGCGAATCCGGGTTTCACAACCGCATCGTCTTCGTTGAGGACTACGATACCTACATCGCGCGCCGGCTGACCCAGGGAGTCGATCTGTGGTTGAACAATCCGCTACGGCCGCTCGAGGCGAGCGGCACCAGTGGAATGAAAGCGCCACCCAATGGCGGCCTCAACCTCAGTGTGCTTGATGGTTGGTGGGCCGAAGGCTTCAACGGAAACAATGGCTGGGCCATTGGCGCCGAAATCAAAGGCGGCACCAACGAATTTCAAAATGAAGTCGATGCCGCCAGTCTCTATCAGTTACTCGAGAACCAGATTATTCCGCTGTATTACGCGAAGCCCGATGGCAAACTCCCCCTCGCCTGGCTGCAGTTGATGCGCGAATCGATTCGAAGTGTTACGCCGGAATTCAATACTCACCGCATGGTCAAGGAATATACCGAGCGTCTTTATGTTCCCGCAGCGCAGGCTTACCGCGAGTTTACGCAAAACGATTGCTCGGCGGCCAACGAGCTCAGCCAGTGGAAATCGCGCATGCGCAAGGATTGGCCGCAGATCAAGATCGACCAGGTGGAAGTCCAAAACCAGGACCGGCAAAACATTCCAGTCGGCGAATCGTTAGAAGTAAGCGCGCGAGTTCACCTCGGTGCCGTCGATCCGCAACATGTCCGGGTCGAAGCTTATCACGGTGAGGCCGACAACGGCGGAATCAAAAATCCCGCCATCACGATGTTGAGCCAGGCGGGACAGAACGGCGACGGAACTTATTTGTATCGCGGCTCAGTTCCTGCCAGCGAATCGGGCGCCTACGGCTTCAGCGTCCGCGTCCTTCCCATCCATCCGCATTTGCAACAAGATCACGAGCTACGGCTGATTACGTGGTCTTGACGACCACGTAGGAGATAGAAGATCGGAGATAGCTGAAAGAGAAGGGAGACCAAAGCGCGATTGGAGCCAAGCTCTACGGGCGCCGCGGGCCCTTTTTCCTGTCATCCTGAGCGAACTCGAAGGATCCCTAACTATTTCCGAACTTCTGCGGTCTGCTCAGGTTGTTAATGCCGCATGCTAATCGCGGATGAAACAGCAGGCAGCACTAGCAGAGCGCAAATATGCATCGCCGCACTAACGCTGCGAGTCAGTAAGCGACTGCCACTCGACGTGACTCGCCGGTGTGCGCGATTGGCGAAGAGGTAACCTCGAATCGCCGCCCGTTAGCAACCATGGCCGCTTTGTTTTGCCAGGCTTGTTCCAGCTCTTCCGCATCGCGGACGCGCAAGGCACGGCACCCGCGGTAATTTCGAAGCTGCTCGGGTAGAGCGGCTAACGAGAATGTGATGTCGCGGCCTACTCCCTCCCGTCTCAGCTCGGGCGTCTCCGCTGTCAAGCTTTTCGCACTTTGTTCGTGGCTGGCGCTTCTTCATTGATGTTGGGTGTTCGACATTCAGCGGTCGGTGTTTGTTTTGTCACTTCTCAAGCCGTATGTGTGAAGCAGCTTTGCATAAATTCCACAGTCACGATCAGAAAAACAGCAGAAGACAATCTCGCGCCGCGAAGTTGGTTGTTCGATAACATTTCGCGCTGTTGCAACCGCAATCTTTGCCGCTTCTTCGGGCGGGTAACGATAAACGCCGGTGCTAATGCCTGGAAATGCGATTGAAGTAAGATTGTACTCCTTCGCGATCTCGAGCGACCGTCGATAACAAGACGCGAGCAACTCAGCTTCTCTATTATTCCCGCCGCCCCAAACGGGACCGACGGTGTGAATGACATATTTTGCTGCAAGCTTGTAGCCTTTCGTCATCTTCGCATCACCTGTCTTACAACCGCCTAATCTCCGGCATTCGTTCAGTAACTCCGGACCCGCCGCGCGATGAATCGCGCCATCGACACCGCCGCCTCCGACTAGTGAGGTATTAGCGGCGTTCACGATAGCATCGACATCCAAAGTGGTAATGTCTCCACGAACAGCTCGCAACGTCGTCACGGTGTTGTAGTGTCTGCTGTCCCAGCGGATCTTCAAACAAACGCGCTGGAGTCAGCGCATACTACAGCGTTCTCAGCTCGCAATGTGAGCTTCTTCTCCGAGCGACTGCAAGAACGCGCGAACCTCGCGCTCCACTTCGACGCGATGATCGGTCAACGGAATATGACCGGCGCCTTTAATTGCGACGAACCGTGCGTTGGGAATAAGCATCGCCAGCTTCTCGGCATGCCGGAGCGGTACTACCGGATCAGCCGTTCCGCACATCACCAGAGTTGGCACTGTGATCTTTTCCAGCCATGGACGGGCGTCGAACTTCCATAGCGCAGGCATAATCGCGCGTAGTTCTGCTGATGGTTCTTCCGGCGAAACCACCAGAGCGGCACCCGACGCACGACGGAACACCCAGCCGACACCGTCAACAACTTCCCACGTGGTAGCACCGATCTCGTACTCACCGCCCAGGAGGCCCGCTGCCGCCATCTTGGCCGACCACGCCGGATTCCGGGGAGACAAAATGCAGTCGGGATCATCTACTGTTGCTTGAAAGTACGGCCCCGAGCTCGCCAGGATTAGCCCGGCAACGGGAGCCGGATACTCCCGCGCATAGAGTTGTCCGACAAAACTGCCGCCAGACATTCCCCAAATCACCCAACGCTCGACTCCAATAGACCGACGCTTCTCTTCCATCGCGGCGACGATTTCCTCCAGCGATGGAGCGTGATGTAGGAATTTAGAATATGTCATCGTCGACCGAACCGTTCCAGAGCATCAAATTGCGGCTCTGCTCGATCTTGCTGTGATAATCTACTGAGAGTGGCGACATCAAAATTCCGCCGCAGAAAGGGCAGAGCTTGAATACGGGAATGCCGATGCCGCTGTAATCACCAGCGTAGCAATGGCAATCTGCAAAGAATGGCGCCTGATCCATTGCACGCGTAAGACATCTGACTACTAATTAGATCAAGGTTTGCCGTTAAAGGCGAATGCTTTCCCTCCAATTCGTATCTATTGCCGAACGAGCTTAGCATTTAAGACGTACTGGGTGAAGGCGAGGCGCTCGGGGACGGCGAGGCACTGGGAGTTGGTGTGGGTTTCTCCTGCTCTTGAACGTTCTTCGGCTGATCGCTATCTGTCGTCCCTTCCTCTTTCTTCTGATCTTCGTTGTTCTGATCCTTCGGCTGATCGGTTTGAGCAGGTTCTTCTTCTTCTTCGGCCGGAGTGGACCATTCGATGCGCTTGACTTCGTTTTGTTGTTTTAGCGCATCCGGCAGGGATTTGTAGATCGACATGGTGAAATGGTCGGGATCTTTGCCGAAAGTAATGCGCAGGAAATTACCGCCGAAGTAGCTCAGCTCGATTGAGTCCTTGATTTGCAACACGAAGAAGTTCTCTTCATCGCTGTCTTCAGTAATGTCGTCGTAGCGGACAGCTTTATCGTTGTTTATCTGGATAGCACTCCCAGTGATCTGAAGCGTATCACCGCGATTATTTTCCCAGTCGCCGAAGTAAGGAGCCTCATCCACCTGGGCGCGAATAGCGCTGATCGGCAGGAATTGGAGCGCAAAAAGGAAGCCAGGCAAGAGGCCGCGTTCGACGCGGCCCACGCCCAACGCCCAATGACGGAAGGTAACGGGAAAGGCAGGACGTGATGTTTTCATCTAGAGAATTCTCGTGTTTACGATCGCTCTACTTCAGCATTCGGTCTTTGCTGGTTCATTGGACGTTGGATGTTGAGCGTTGAGCGTTGAACGCGTCTGTTCCTCTCTATGTCTCGTGCTCACTTCATCGCATTCCAGATTGT
>JBKPQI010000188.1:0-5903 GCA_046733975.1 Verrucomicrobiota bacterium | reverse complement strand
GCCCAAAAGGGCGCGTTAAAAATAAAGTTGCGCGCGTTCTGCCAGCCGACCCGGCAGCGCTGAAAGAAAATGATCACGAACATCTCCGGCAAGGCTGCGCCGACGACGACCGATGCGACCAAAACGAAGGAGAGACCGGTGCGTTCTTTGAAACCAGCAAGCGCATTCAAAATTGCAGCGCTCGGCGGATGAAAATAGTACGCGAGCAGGATCGCGAGCATGACGATTTGCAGAACAAACGCCGGTGCCGCATTTGCCTTGGCCGCTTCCCAGCCGATCAGCCAGGGTGCACGGCGAGTACTCGACATGCGCGCAAGCTGGCGTGCCCTAACGAGGGTGCAAGAGAAAGGCCGAAGTTCAGCGCTGCAGCGCTGCGAGCACCGTCATCCCGAGCGAAGTCGAGGGATCCCGTTGCGCTACCTTAAACTTTCATCGCGGGATCCCTCAATTTTCGCTCGGGATGACACTTGATGAGCGTTCCCAAAGTGCGAGTCGAACCGATCTGCTCCGAAATTCGTTTCATCTTCCGAGTTATCCGCGATTACGGCTTTTTCTTGAACACTTCCTCCCAATTTGTGCCGCTCGGAGAAGCCGGACTCTTCGCCGGGGCTGGTGACGCTGCATCTGCTGTCGTTACGTCACCAGATTCGGTCAGAAGTTTCCTGAGATCATCCACCACCTTGTATGGTCCGACATAATTCTGACCTTCAAAGCTGTTGGAGACGACGCGATCATTCTGATCGATCACGACCAGGCATGGGATTCCGGCCCCGCAAAGTTGCTCGGCTTTACTCCACTTCACTGCGTCCCAGCGCACGGCCGGAAACGGCATCGACATTTCCACCATGTAATTACGCATTTCCACTGCCGACTTGTCTTCACTCACGAACACCACCTCGAAATTCGGGTACTTCGGTTTCATTTCCTTGTAGAACTTCACCAGCTTGGGAGTGAACTGATGACAGGGGCCGCACCAGCCCGCTCCGCAATAGAATGCGATATATTTCGTTCGATCGAGAGTGAAATCCTTCACCGGCTGTACGACATTATTGTTTAGCTCGACTAATTTGCCCTTAAGGTCGGCCGCGATCGTCTGCGCCTGCATCGAGGCGGTGACCGACAGGAATACAGCGGCGATCCATCCAGGCAGATTTCGAAATGGCATGGAAATTCGGTATCTTTTAGTTAGATGCTCATGAACATTCACATCTCTGGCAAAACCGATGTCAAATCGTTGCTTTTAGAAGAGCTTCGCCAGATCGCACAGCCGTCTTATCGCGCCAGTCAAATCACGGATTGGCTGTATAAAAAGCGCGCGAATTCATTCGCCGAGATGACAGACGTGCCACAAACTTTGCGCGCCCAGCTCGCAAACGATTTTTCATTTGGTAAAATTGAATTGGTCCGCGCGATTGGATCCAAAGACGCGACTCACAAATTCCTGTTTCGTCTCAGCGATAACAATCTTATCGAATCAGTGTTGATCCCGGCCTCGCCGGCACTGTACGGATCGTCATCGGACCGACGGACAATTTGCGTTTCGACCCAGGTCGGTTGCGCCTACGGCTGCAAATTCTGTGCGAGTGGATTGGATGGTTGGAAACGCAATCTGCGCCCTGAAGAAATTGTGAACCAGATCATGGCGGTGGAAAAAGAAAGCGGGGACCGCATCGATAACATCGTCTTTATGGGAATGGGCGAGCCACTGGCGAACTACGACAATCTGATGCGCGCAATTCAAATCATTAACGCGCCTTGGGGAATCGGGATTGGCGCGCGTCACATTACCATCTCGACCAGCGGGCTGGTCCCGCAAATTCGAAAACTGGCGGAGCAACCACTGCAAATTCGCCTGGCGGTGTCGTTGCATGGGGCGACTGACGAGGTCCGCGACCGGATCATGCCAATTAATCGCAAGTACAACTTGAGCACGCTACTGGATGCCTGCAGTTATTTCACCTCACGAAAGAAACAGCGGCTCACATTTGAATACATTTTGATCGCGGAGGTAAATGATTCGGGAGAACAAGCGCGCGAGCTGGCCAAACACGCGCATGCGTTGGATGCCAGGGTGAACCTGATTCCCTACAACAAAGTCGAAGGTCTGGACTGGACGCGCCCATCGCCCGACCGCCAAAATAAATTTCTCTCGATCCTGCGCAGCGCAGGAGTGCGAGCTACGCTACGCCGCGAAAAAGGCGACGACATCGCCGCCGCTTGTGGACAATTGCGTTTACAAACGGAACGCGCGCTCGTTAATCCCGGTCATCCCGAGCGTAAGTCGAGGGATCCCGCCATGAAGCCTTAATGGGTAACGTAGCGGGATCCCTCGACTTCGCTCAGGATGACGGAGATAGGCGCACCGACTCTCTCATCGTGGGGTTAAATCAATTGCGCCACCTCGGAAGCTGGCGTCTATTTCCTTGATATGAGCGGATTCGATCACCAGCCGGAACGCGCCTGGGACGAATACGATTGGGAACGTTTTCTCCAGCAGCAGGACCATAAGACGGAGAAATACATGGAACTGCTGGAACGCTATCTCGACGATCCGAACCGTGACGAGATCATCGCTCGCGAAATGGGCTGGACCCAGTTGCTCGACGGCCGTGATTGGACACAGGAGGTCGATGCCCTGCTGGAAGAAGATGAAGAGGGAAAACCGCCGCCGCCCGATTCGTTCGAAGATCACAGCCTGTATCGAGCCGCCTTTGCCTTAACCGTCTGGATCGATCACATGTTCGATCAGGATTCCGCTCTGCAAAACGAACCATCGGCAGTGAAACTGGCCACGCACGCGGCGCTGGCCAGTGCAAAACTGGCAGCCGCTTTGAGCGGCGAAGACGTCGACGAAATCGGGATGACGATCGCGTATTTGAAACGCGCCCTCAAAGCCATCACCCTCTCGATGGACGCGGCGGCCGCGCTGTTGCGGGAAAAACGCATAGCGCCATCCCAGCATGTCGTTCTCATGCAACGACTTTTCCAGGTGCGCGATGGCATTATCACGCTAATCGGCGAATACCGCTGCGAGTGGCGGCGGCGCTTCGGCGGGTTTCGGTGAATTAAATCACCGCCGCCTCCGTCCAATATGCAAACGGAAGCGTCTGTGGCTCAACCCGATGTCTCCGAACTGGAGCTGGTGAAACGCTGCCAGGACGGGGAGGAAGGGGCATTTGACGAGCTGGTCGTTCGCTACCGAACCCGAGTTTTTGGAATGATCTACAACATGGTCCATAACGAGCAGGACGCCTGGGATCTTGCTCAAGACAGCTTCGTGAAAGCATGGAAATCGATCCATCGCTTCCGCGGAAAATCCTCATTTTACACCTGGCTCTACAGGATTGTGATGAATGTGACAATCGATTGGCTCCGCAAAAGGCAGATCAAAGCCGGCGGGACAGAATTCGATGACAACGTGCAATTGCGCGAGGTCGATCCGGCATCGAAAACGCTACCGCGAGCCGAGCCCTTGCCGCATCAGCGAATGGAACGGCGCGAAATCCGGTGCCGAATCGACGAAGCCATCGCGCAGCTTTCGCCGGAACATCGGGCGGTAATTTTGATGAAGGAAACCGAAGACATGCAATATCATGAAATCGCCGAGGCGCTCGGCTGTTCCATTGGAACCGTCATGTCGCGACTTTTTTATGCGCGGAAAAAGCTGCAGAACTTATTGAAGGATGTTTATGAAAACGTTTGAGGAAAAATGGACAGCCTGGGTCGACGACCAGCTAACCGGTCGTGAACTCGAGGAGTTTCTTGCCTCCCTTCCAGACAGGGCTGCGGCCGAAACGGAAAAGCAGAGTGCAAAACAGCTCGGCTCCTTTTTGCGCGAACAGGCAATAGCACTGAACAACGCCGATTTCTTTAGTCATCAATTGCGGGAGCGGCTGGATCATGAGAGCGCCTCGTCGCCATCAGAGCCGGATGCGCTGCGGAGCGGGTGGTGGACGATTCGACGGTTGCTTTGGGGCGGCCTCACCGCGCTCGCAGTTTTCGCGCTCTGCACTTTGGTGGTGCTTCGTGAAAAGGCGCCCACCAGTCAATCGCAGTATCTGACCGAGATTTTGACCTACCGCGTCGATCCGACGGTGAGCCCGAACGCCACTATCTCAATGTTTCGCCCAAAAGACGAGCGGGTCACGGTCCTTTGGGTGGACGGCTTGCAATCGCTCCCGCCTGAGTACGCGGCAAAATAAAAATGAGACGGCACCTGCTGCTGCTAATCGCGATTTTGTTTGTTGCGATTGGTATCGCCGGCGCAGCGCTTCCGGAACAGACCGTTTGGAGTGGACTACTTATTGCCACCAACGCGCCGTCAAAAGAGCCAACGCCGGCGCAGATAACGCAATTCGAAGGAACACTCCGAAAACTTTTCGGCTACTCGCAATTTCAGCTGATCGGCCAGGCAACCAAGACGCTCAGGACTGGCGATGAAGACTGGCTCGCCGCCAGCAAATACTTTTCCCTGCAGGTCGACTCGCGTGGCGAGAACGCGGATGTCTACGTGCTCAACCTGAAACTTTTCCAGGAACAAAAACTGTTGTTGGAAACGAAAGCAAAACTGAGCAAGACAAGCCCACTCGTCATTCGCGGGCCGCAAGTCGGGGACGGCCAATTAGTGATCGTGCTGGTGGTGCAGTAGCTATCCGGGCTGGAGAGACATGCGCTCTCATCCGCCAAAAGTGGATGTAGCTCTAGAGTCCGCTGTCCTCAGCGGATTTTGAGTAGCTGTGCGCTGAGAACGGCGCACAGCGCGGACGCGAAGGAGCTCACAAAGTTCCTGGATCACTGAATCTGGATGGTTCACGCAAGCTGCGTAGGCGAGATCCTTCGCTTGCGCTCAGCATGACAGCCGCGAACACGCCGGGCGTTTATGCTGCACAGCAGCATTCCATCTAATCACCTAGGGGGCGGTTCGCCTTGCCAGTCCGGCTCGGACAGCGCCCGCGGGCTACTGAGGTCAGTCGCCCTACCTGCAGAATCCGACTGCAGAAGGCGAAGCCGACCCATGAGTGGGGCTCGCAGAACTCGCCTCACCGTAAGCCGCCTCCCGAAGATGCAAATTCTGTGCGCGTACTGTTTAGTGAACCTAATGCGTTTCGCATTTTTGGCTTATCTTTGCCTGATCGTGAGCTCGCTCCACGCGGAAAAACCTTTCGATTTCGCCAGCACGCCGGGCAAGTTGCCAAAGCAAATTCGTCCGACCGACTACGCGATCTGGATAAAACCGGATATCAATAAGCTCATTTTCGCCGGCAGCGAAACGGTGAAATTCAAAGTCGAACAGGCAGCACCTCAGCTCGTCTTAAATGCAGCCGATCTCGGAATCAGTGACGCCCGGGTTGACGACCAAACGATCCCGAAAACAGCCATCAAAGTCGATCCAAAAAACGAACTGCTGACGATTACCGTGCCTGGAGAATTGACGCCGGGAGAACACACCCTGGCACTGAAA
Organism: Verrucomicrobiota bacterium; assembly: GCA_046733975.1. Lineage (GTDB taxonomy): Bacteria > Verrucomicrobiota > Verrucomicrobiia > Chthoniobacterales > UBA10450 > AV69. Next base: position 442 of record JBKPQI010000188.1, on the reverse strand, counting down.
TTCAGCGGCAAAATCAACCAGTTCGGGCGCGGGTTATTCTACGGTAAGTATCAGGAACAAGGCACCGGCGCGAAAAAGATCTTTCTTGGGACGCAATTCGAGGCGAGCGATGCGCGGCGACTTTTCCCCTGCTGGGATGAACCGGCTTTTCGGGCGCGTTTCCAGCTCACCACTGTTGTTCCTGAAAACTGGATGGCGGTTTCGAACATGCCTGTGGCCAGTGAAAAGAACGTCACCCGCGGCCGCGAAGTTGAATTTGAACGCACGCCTTCGATGTCGAGCTACCTGGTGGTATTTTGCGCCGGTGAGTTCGATGCCGTCGAATCGGAAGTAGATGGAGTCAAGCTGCGCATCACTACGACAAAGGGAAAGGCAGAGAGCGCGCACTACGCACTCGAAGCAACCGCGCAGATTTTACACTACTACAACGACTACTTTGGCG
>JBKPQI010000187.1:0-11411 GCA_046733975.1 Verrucomicrobiota bacterium | reverse complement strand
TCCGCCGACAATAAGTTCCACCTCGGGCAAATACTTGCGAAGGGCGCGCAGTTCTCCGGGTAATTTCGGATCGTCGCCTGGATAAACAATGCTCAATACCAGGACGCGCGCCTCAGCTTGGACAACCGCGGCCGCGATTTCCGCGGCCGGAAGGGATGGGCCGAGATAAATAGCCCGCCACCCCAAATGGGTCGCCAGGACAGCGGCCATGAAGGCGCCCAACTCATGATGTTGTCCGGCGGGGGTCGCGGCTATCAAAACCGGCGCGTCAGCTGCGGGAGCGAATTGCTGGGCAGCGGTGCCAAGAAAAGTTCGCGCCACTTCGGAGAAAAAATGTTCGTGCGCAGCTGTGATTTCCCCTTGCCGCCATTGTTCGCCAATTTCCTCAGCCAGCGGCGCAAGCACGCGCGCAAGTAAACCATGATAGCCGAGTCGCATCAGGGCACGTTCCAGCCCGCGCGCCAGAGCAGGTTCATCCATGGCCCGAACCGCGCGGATGCACGTGTCGCGAAACTCTTCTTCTGTTGCAGCGATAACCCGCGCTGTTTTCGGGCCCGCTCCACCATGCAACAGACGCTGCAGTTCCGCATCCGGCCGTCTGACGATGGTGCTGATGGGATGGCCGGAACGAGTGGCGCGTTCGAGTAGAATTAATCGTTGCACATCTGCTTCGGTGTAACGCCGCTGCCCCGCCTTGCTCCGCGCTGGACGTACCGCTCCATAACGCTTTTCCCAGGCGCGCAAGACATGCCCACTCAATCCGGTCGCGCGCGCGACCGCCTGCAAGGATAGATGGGCCTTTTCCATGAATTAGACATTCATTAGACAGCCCCGTCGAGCTTCTGTCAACCTCTACACCTATTCCGTAGTGAAATAATTTGACAAGCTGGTTTCAACAGATTAGACATAGCTTCTAGACAATACTTAGACAATATGTTTACCAAAATTGACTATCCGTTTCTCCTGGCAACTCTCATCAGCTTTCTTGCCAGCGTCGTCCTCTGGTTTCTCCTCAACCGCGATTACGGCGTTTTCGTCGGTCTCTGGGTCCCGAGCACCCTCGCGCTCTGGGTCGGAGTGCGGCTCGTCCTGCTCTCCGCCGCACTTGCTAAACAACCGCGCGGCTGATTCCCTCCATGGACTACCTGATCGTCATTCTTCTTCTCGGTCTGATCGTGACCTTCATCGTCGTCCTGGGACTGGCACGCGCGGCCGAGTTTGCTCATTCTCAATCTGCAACTCGTCTCGAGATCGATCCCCTGCCCTCCGATTGGTCGGAACTCACCTCAATCGGCCGCGATCTCTGAACACGGCCTCATTCGCCAAGCGATCACATCGGCATGGCCATTCCAGCGTGACGAGAAAATCTGACGTCGCCATTATCGGCGCCGGTCCAGGTGGACTGGCCGCGGCGATTTTACTCGCCTCAGCCGGGGCGCACGTAAAAATCTTTGAACGGCTGCCTTTTGTCGGCGGGCGCACCTCAACCATTGATGCGGACGGGTTCCGTTTTGATCTCGGGCCTACATTTTTTCTTTATCCGCGCGTGCTCGATGAGATCTTGCGCGCAGCCGGTTCGTCGCTCTCGCGTGAGGTGGAGCTGATCCGACTTGAACCACAGTATCGCGTACAATTTGCCGATGGCGCGCGAATCGACGCCACGCCCAATATCGCCGAAATGCGGCGGCAAATCGCGGCGATTTCGCCCCGGGATGCCGGCGGTTTCGCGCGCTTCGTCGCAGAACACAAGACGAAGCTGCCGCTAATGGAACCGTGTCTGGAGCGCGCCTTTAATAGCTGGCGGGATCTGCTGCACAGTAACGTTCTGCGCATTCTGCCGATGTTGCATCCGTTCCAGTCGCTCGACAATTATTTAAGGCGGTTTTTCAGCGACGCACGAGTGCGGCTGGCGTTTTCCTTCCAATCCAAATATCTCGGGATGTCTCCGTTCCGTTGTCCGAGTTTGTTTTCAATTCTCAGCTTCATCGAATACGAACACGGCGTCTGGCATCCTCGCGGAGGGTGTGGTGCGGTTAGCCGCGCGATGGCGAGAGTGGCCGAGCGGCTCGGCGTCGAGATTTATTTAGATCAAGCAGTGGAAGAGATCGTTTTCGAAAAACGCCGTGCCACGGCGGTGCGAACCAGTTCCGGGATTCATCGCGCCGACGCCGTGGTCATGAACGCTGATTTCGCGCACGCCATACAACGCCTTGTGCCTGAGACATTGCGCAAACGCTGGACCAATTCGCGGATCGCGCGAAAGAAATTCTCCTGCTCCACTTTCATGCTCTACCTGGGCGTGGCCGGAACGTTCCCGCAACAGCCTCATCACACCATCTACATTTCCGAAGATTACGAGCGCAACCTTCGCGAGATCGAGGAATTGGAGACGGTGCCGACCGCGCCATCGTTTTACATCCAGAACGCTTGCGTGACCGACCCGTCGATGGCGCCGCGCGGTTGCAGCACTCTTTACTTGCTCGCGCCCGTGCCCCATCAAAATGCCAGGGTCGATTGGAACCGCCAACGGGCACGTTTCCGCAAGCTCCTGCTCGAACGCGCTGCCCTCGCTGGTTTTGAAGATCTTGAAGGCCGCATCCGTTTCGAACGGGTGCTCACGCCTAACGAATGGGAACATCACTACTCCTTGCACCGCGGCGCCACCTTCAATCTCGCCCACACCCTTGGGCAGATGTTGCACCTCCGTCCCCACAACCGCTTCGAAGATGTCGACGGTTTGTACCTGGTTGGGGGCGGTACCCATCCTGGCAGCGGTCTGTCGGTGATCTACGAAGGCGCGCGCATCACCGCAGGGCTCGTGGCGGAAGATCTTGATTTTGCAATTCCGGCAACTCCCGACAGGGCGGTCCTTTCACCCTTGCTTGCATGAACACCGGCGTCGCTACCAACTGCGGTATCGAGTTGGCTTTTGATGAAGCGCGCGCGGCGCAACCGGATTGGGCCGCGACGCCTTTGGCAACACGAGTCGAACGCATTCGCCGCCTGCGCCAATTGATCGCGGATCGTGCCAATGCTATCGCGCGTCACGGTGGCGGAGCGCTTGCCCAAACGCTCATCGGGCAAGTGCTGCCGCTGGCGGATGCTTGTCGATTTCTCGAGCGCAACGCGCACCACCTTCTCTCCCCGCGTAAACTCGGCCGGCGCGGCCGCCCGTTCTGGCTGTGTGGACTTGAATCTACCATCACGCGCGAACCGTTCGGCATCGTTCTCATTATTACGCCCGCGAATTACCCGATCTTTCTGCCGGGCGTGCAATTATTCCAGGCGCTTGTCGCCGGGAACGCCGTGGCTTTGAAGCCCGGCTCCGGCGGCGATGCCGCGGCAATTGTATTGCGCGAACTCTGCCGCGACGCCGGCATCGATGAGCGTCTCGTCGTTGTTCTACGGTCGAGTGACGACGCTGGGCGGCAAGCGATTGAACTTCCGATCGATAAAATCTTCTTCACCGGTTCGATCGAGGTCGGAAAAAAGGTTTTGGCCGAGGCGGCGACTCGGGTCCTGCCAACCGTAGCTGAACTTTCCGGTTGTGACGCCGCCATCATTCGCGCGGACGCCGATCCGCATTCGGCGGCGCGAGCCCTCGCCTTTAGTCTCTGCTTCAACAGGAGCGGCACCTGTATTGCTCCCCGTCGCGTTCTGGTTCAACGCCCATGTCTCGAACAACTGGAAGCGGAACTCGCTGCTCTTATTGATCCGGAGCACACCGAAAAGAATGATGCCCGTTTACGCCGTGCTTTAGCTGATGCTCTCGCCGCGGGCGCCACAACACTCGTCGGCGGTGTCAGCAGCAAAGACACGGTAGATCTACCCTGCATCCTGACCGACGTGCAGCCCGACATGCCGATCGCACATCTTGACACGTTCGCGCCGCTTCTTTCGATTATTGCTGTCGATAGCGATGACGAGGCAATCGCGATCGCGAACGATTCGCGTTTTGCACTCGGCGCCAGCATTTTTTCTCGCGATCAAGTTGCTGCCCATCGCCTCGCTACTCGTCTTCACGCTGGTGTCGTCACCATCAACGACCTGATTGTCCCGACGGCGGATCCACGCGTTCCTTTTGGTGGACGAAAACAAAGCGGTTTTGGCGTGACCCGTGGAGGCGAAGGTCTCCTCGAAATGACGCAGGCGAAGGTGATTCAACTGCGGCGCCGCCAACAAGGCGGGCATTTGCGCGTTAATCTAACCAATCGCCTTTCCGCGTTCTTTATCGCCCTGATCGAGCTCATTCATGCCACGCGTTTCACAGTTCGCCTGCGCGCCTTCGCCCGGCTGCTATGGCAAATCAGGACCCTAAGGTGATGAAAAAGAAAATTATAGTCATCGGTGCCGGCCTCGGCGGTTTATCGGCCGCGATTTCGCTGCGTCAATCCGCATACGATATCGAGATCTTCGAACGCAACGGCCAAATCGGCGGCAAACTTAATTTGCATAAAGAAGGCGGTTACACTTTTGATCTGGGGCCATCCATCCTCACCTTGCCGCATATTTTCGAGCGACTCTTTGCCCGCAGCGGGCGCCGCATGGCAGACTACTTCACCATTCGCCCGATTCGTCCGCACTGGCGTAACTTTTTTCCGGACGGCACGACGCTCGATTTGTTTCCGGAGCGCGAACGCATGGCCGAAGAAGCGCGCAAAGTTGGCGAGCCGCCGCAAAATATTGAGCAGTTTCTGGATTACTCTGCGCGCCTTTTCGATCTAACGAATGACGGCTACTTCGAGGAGGGGCTCGATACCTGGCGCGAATTCGGCCGCTATTACGGCCACGGAAAATTTCTGCAATTTGATCTTCTTCGCTCGATGCACGGCGCAGTCAGGTCGCATTTCAGCACCTGCTATTTTCGCGACATTTTCGATTATTTCATCAAGTACGTTGGCTCTTCCGCCTACCGCGCCCCAGCCTTCCTCAACTCAATTCCCACCATCCAGTTCCGCCATGATCTTTGGTATGTGAAGGGCGGGCTCTATCACATTGCCCGCGGCTTGGGTCGTTTCGCGGATGAGCTCGGTATTCGCACTCGTCTCAACCACGAGATTACAGAAATCCGACGCGAACACGGACGCGTGACCGGGGTCATCGCCAACGGTGAATATCACCGCGCTGACATCGTTGTTTCTAACATGGAAGTTGTGCCGGCCTATCGCGAATTGCTCGGTGAAGATGAACCATTCGTCAGGCGTTTGGAAAAAAAATACGAGCCGGCCTGTTCCGGACTGGTGATCGATCTCGGGCTCGATTGCCAGTATCCTCAGCTCGCGCATCATAACTTTTTTTTCTCCGCTAACCAACGAGCGCACTTCGAAAGCATCTTTGGCCAACGCACGCTGCCGGATGATCCGACGGTCTACCTTGTCGCCGCCTCCAGAAGCGATGGGAGCGTCGCGCCAGCCGGTTGCGATTGTCTGAAAATCCTGCCGCACATTCCGCACATCTCCGACACCAATCCACTGCAGCGCGAGGATTACGCGCGCTACAAAGATCTGGTACTGGCAAAACTCGAGCGCATGGGCCTCCACCATTTGCGCCGGCGCATTGTGGTCGAGCATTTCTGGACTCCCCTCGATATTCACGAGCAATACCGTTCCAACCGCGGTTCCATTTACGGCGTGGTCAACGACCGGTGGAAAAACTTTGGGTTCAAGGCGCCCAAGCAAAGCAGGCGCTATGAAAATTTGTTTTTCGTCGGCGGCTCGGTTAATCCCGGCGGCGGCATGCCCATGGTGGTGTTGTGCGGGCAAAACGTGGCGAAAAAAATCGTGGCCTGGGACAAGATATGATTGCACTCATTCTCTTGGGTTGGATCGCAGGCTGGCTCTTGTTCGTTGGGTTGCGCCGCTGCAGTGCCTCGGCGCACGACTGCAGCCGGGCTGGAGAAATTTCAATCATCATCCCCGCGCGCGACGAGGAAGAAAATCTGCCTCGTCTGCTGCAATCGATCGCGCGGCAAACGGTGGCGCCGCGCGAGGTCATCGTGGTTAACGATTGTTCGCGCGACCAAACCGCTGCGATCGCGGAAGCTTGGAGCACGACGGTGATCGACGGCTCGCCGCCCCCCGGTGATTGGCGCGGCAAAACATGGGCCTGTCAGCAAGGCGCCGAGGCGGCCAGCGGAGCGACATTGCTTTTTCTCGACGCCGACACCTGGCTGGAGCACGATGCCTTGTCGTGCATTGCACCACAGTTGAATGCCGGCGCGATATCGATTGCGCCCTACCACTGCGTTCCGACCTTGCGCGAGCAGTTCTTGGCCTTCTTCCACCTGATCATGCTGGGCGGGGCGGGATCCCAGAACTTGTTAGGGCAATCGCTTCTCATCGATCGTGCCACTTACAGTAAAGTCGGCGGGCATCGCGCGGTCAGGCAAAACGTGCTGGAAAATTTTGCGCTGGCAGAAAAGCTGCGCCCCGCCACATCTGTTCGCAGCGGGCGCGGCGTGCTCAACATACGAATGTACCCGCACAGCTGGCGCGAGTTGAGCGACGGATGGTCCAAAGGATTTGCCATGGGCGCGGCCCAAACTTCGACGCTACGTCTCGCTCTCATCATCGTCTGGCTGGGCAGTTGCATTCTGGCAGTCAATCACTTTGCTACGTATGCGTTGATCGCATTTCAAATCGCGCTGCTCCTGCGCCGCATTGGCAACTATAACTTGCTCACGGCGCTCCTCTATCCGGTGCCGCTTTTATATTTCTTCGCCGTATTCGCGCGCTCCATTTTTCGTGGCAGCACCCGGTCAACCATCGTTTGGAAAGGACGACCGCTCCGTGCTACTTAAGATTATCATCGACAGCTGCGCCTGGGCCGCGATCCAGCTTGGCCTCGTCTTGATCGCTAATCGCATCCCTGCTCGACGCTTGATCGTGCGCCCGCGAAATTGGGAACGAAACGGACGCGTCTATGACTGGTTAGGAGTGCGCTGGTGGAAAAGGCGGTTGCCGGATGCCGGTGGTTGGTCTGCCCATGGATTCAGCAAACGCGAGCTACGCAGCCGCAGTAAACCCGAACTCGATCGCTTTGCCCGCGAAGCACGACGCGGTGAGCTCGTGCATTGGTGCGCCATCGGCATGCTGCCGCTGTTCGCATTGTGGAATACCCGCCCGGGGATGCTCATCAACGCCACTTACGCGGTTGTGGCCAACTTACCCTGCATTATCGCGCAGCGCTACAACTGCGCGCGCCTCGCCCGCCTCGTTCGACGGCCTAATCGAAAACACGCGGAGTCAGCGGTACAGAAGAAGCGATATAGCTACGGCTCTCTATCGTGCTGGAACGATTTAAAGATATGAAAAAGAAACAAGTTCCGTGGAAAAAATCGGCTCCCAAAGGAAGCCGACATCATAAATTGTCGTCTCGCAGCAAGTCCAAAGCGAAAGCCGCAGCGAAGCGCGCGGGTCGACCTTACCCTAACCTGGTCGACAACATGAATGCCGCCAAAAAACAACACCGCAAAAAGAAATAAGATGGATTCTATTAACGAAAATCAGCCTGAACAAAATCGGCGCGACCTCCGTGGTGACGACGCCATCAAGCAAGCGAAAGAACTCATTGATAAAGCGCAGACCTGCTTTTTTTGCACGAACAGTTCGGGTTCCACTGGCGCGCGACCGATGAGCGTGCAGCAAGTCGATGATGCGGGAAACCTTTGGTTTCTGAGTGCCGATGATAGTCATAAGAACGAAGAGTTGGAGCGCGACCCGAACGTCACGCTTTACTTCCAGGGTTCGGCGCATTCGGACTTCTTAACATTGTCTGGCAGGGCCACCGTTTCGCGGGATAAGGAAAAAATTAAGCAGCTGTGGGAACCGGTGATTAAAACATGGTTCACCGAAGGCGTGGACGATCCGCGCATCACGGTTATTTGTCTGGCGCCACGAGAAGGTTACTACTGGACCACGAAGCATGGCAAGGCGATCGCCGGCGCGAAGATGCTGATCGGCGCGGCCATCGGCAAGACGCTGGACGATTCGATCGAGGGTCGATTGCTTTTTACCTGACGAAATAGTCCTCGTTAGCGCGTGCCGAGCCGCCGAAGCAAGGCTCGGGCATTCTTTATGGCATATCCGTTACGATCATTGTTGAAATAGGCCCAGAGACGTAGCGCGCCGCTCTCCCTGATTCTTTCCGTCCACTGCTCCAGTTCCACCGGTGAATAATCGTGTCGATACCATCGGTTCACACCATGGAACCGGACATAGATTTCGTCCGCTGTCTTGACCAGCTGATCTGGCAGGCGCGGGCCGCTGCAGGAGCAGAAAATGATATTGTGGGCCGTGAAAGCGGCGAAGACGCGCTCGTTCCACCAACTTCGATGCCGAAATTCCACGACATTGCGCCGCGTGGGATCGAGTTGAGCAGTGATGCGGTCCAGCCGAGCGCGACTGAAGTGAAAGCTCGGTGGCAGCTGAAAGAGAAAGCAGCCCATGTGTGGACCGAGGATGTCGGCAATATGGCCGAAGTCGCGGATGAGTTCTTGCGTTGCGGTGAAACGTTTGACGTGAGTGATCAGCTCGGAAACTTTGACGGTATAGACAAATTTTCGTCGTCCCACCTGACGCCTCCACCCGGACACTGTGGCCGGAGTAGGCCAGGAATAGAATGGAGCGTTGAGTTCCACCGTTCTGAAATGATCAGTGTAACGGCGGAACCAATCGGCAGTGGGCAGGTCTCGATAAAATTCATCACGCCAATGCCAATAAAACCATCCGGAACAACCGACATTTACCCGCGGCAAGTCGAAGCCGGTGTTTTGCCGGTGCTGGCTGCTCCCTGCCCCTTGCTCCGTCCGCCCCGCGCCGGCTTTGTCATCCTGCTGCTCGCACTCCAGCCGGGCTGCATGCATTCGCGCAGCGCGACCAATGTTTTCGCTTCGTTGTTTGGCACGCCGCGCTTCGCGGGTGGCGCGCCGCTTTTCTCTCGCGGAAGTCCCTACTTCAGGCTCATCATTGATTCGCACGTGTAGACGCTGAATTGATATCGCTCACGGCGGGGACGTCGAAATGTATTCAGGTCAAGCCACGCGAAGGCAAAACCTCTTCACGTGGTCCGGAAGTGGTCGTCCTTGTTTTTGAACAGGATGTTGAACGTGGTAAGCGAGCCGTAACAGCGGGTGATGTACTGCTGCAGGTCGAACTTGTCCGCGTCGCTCAGTTTGTCGCTCGCGTTCACCTTCTGCTCGAGCACGCGCAGGTTATTCCGAATCATCACGATTTTGTGGAAGAATGTTTCGAGGGGGACTTCTTTCGGCTGAAGCGAGGTGTCCGCAGACTGCATCACCAGCATCCCCTTCTGCCATCGATTGGCGAGGCCTTCTACCAGCACGTCCTTTTGTTCCAGCCCAAGCGCTTCGACCGCAGCGTGAGCAGTATCGCGGATCAGATTGGCCAGCGGCATTTCTAACTTGCTCAAGCTAGCCGTCGCTTCCGCTGGTTGGAGGTCGCTGGATGCCGGGGCAATTGTCCGTTGCGTGTCGTCAAACAAGATCTCGGCCGTTTTTTCCGTCAGCGATCTCACAGTTCCGTCGCCGTATTGCGGATGCCGCACCTTCATACCGATGTGGAGCGTTTCGATGTTCATGTTGCTGTCGAAGTGTGCGAGATCGATACGAAAGCGCAAACGCCGACATTCCCGCGGTTGACGGCGAACAGCGTGAACGGCGTCTGGTTTCAGACGCCATCTACGTCGAAATACCGTCTCGGAGAGACGGCGTGCAATTGCCTGCCTTCTTACTGCACCACCGTGACCTTGGTCTTGACCGAGTTAGCGATAAAACATTGTTCGTGTGCGGCGTGGTGCATCTTGTCGAGTTCTTCCGCTGTCGGTTTCTTCTCGCCTGACCAGGTAATCTTCGGATGCAATTCAACTCGAGTGATTGCTAACCTGCCTTCTGCATTTTTCTCCATGTGGCCGACGGCTTCGTCTGTGTAATCGTCGAGGACAAACTTCTGTTTACAGGCGATCGCGAGAAATGTGAGCATATGACAACTGGATAATGAAGCGACGAAAGCTTCCTCCGGATCGACGTTCTTCGGATTACCCAAATAGGTTGGTGCCGCCGTTGCTGTCATGGTGTGGCCGCCGTCGAAGCTCCAGCTGTGATCGCGCGGATATTTCTGATAAACAAACTCAGCGCCGCCGCGTTCCCAATGTAAAGTAGCTTTGTGTTCGGACATGCCTTCCGTATACGCTGCACGTTACACGACCGCAAGCGACCGCGATACGTCATCCAGAGCGCAGTCGAGGGATCCCGGGACGGTCCCTTTAAGATTTCGCAAAAGGATGCCTCGGCTTACGCTCGGGGTGACGAAAGATGAATCCGTACGCGAAACCGAGTGAACGCAAAGTCGGTGCACGCCGACCAAAGATTTCGCATTTGCCAAGAGACATTGATCCTCGGACTCGGAAACAACGCATGGCGGAGAAGGAAACGGTCGCAGCCGAACGGCGGGCCATCAAAAAATCTGCGCGCCGGCATTTGAAACAGCAGTTGCTCGACGAGCTTTTGGATACTTGAGAGTCGGTTGATGCGACTACCTGACGAACCTGCCCTGTAGCGGGGGTCTATGACCGCCGCCATTGACGGATTTCGTCCGTCATAGACCGCCCGCTACAGGACATGTTCTCCGCTCAGATTTTCCTCGCTCGCTCGATACTCGAATTGCACAATTCGCGAAATCGCCATCTCGCCTCCTGAAGGTGGTCCCGCGAACAACACCAGTTAAGCGAAAGGAAATATGAAAATCAGAGTTGTCATTCTAGTCACGGCGTTTTGCGCCGCGGCTGCCTACTGCGACGCACAAAGCACGAGCGCCAGTTCAAGCAGCGCACCGTACACAGAAGGTGGAGTGTGGAACGTTACCATGGTAAAGACGAAGCCCGGCCTGGACGATGAGTATCTCAAGAGTATCGCGCAAACCTTCAGAGGGGTGGCCGAAGAAGAAAAGAAGCAGGGATTGATCATGGATTACAAGGTGCTGCTCGGCGATTCGTCCGATCGCAACGATTTCAACATTCTGCTTATGGTCGAATCAAGAACATGGCGGCCCTCGATGGTTTGCGCGAAAAAACCGACCCGATCATGAGCAAGGTCATGGGCAGCGAGGACGCGCAGCGCCAACTCGCAGTAAAGCGTCTGGATGTTCGCGAAATTCTCGGCACCAAAACGATGCGCGAAGTGACGCTGAAGTAAGAAGAAGAAGGAATACAGTAGAAGGAAGAACGCCTATTCCAGATCTGGAGGGTGCCACGCTGTACCGCCAGTCCGGCTCGGCGCCCTGAATTCTTGGGACAAAACGCCGCTCGCTGCTGCAGGGTCCGCTGTCCTCAGCGGATTTCGAGTCGTTATGAGCTGGAGACAGCGAACGCTACAGCACGCGGCATCAGAGCACATG
>JBKPQI010000186.1:0-10057 GCA_046733975.1 Verrucomicrobiota bacterium | reverse complement strand
CCGGTCTTCCGTCGTTCGATTCCAAAACCAGTAAGTGACCAGCCCGAAAAGCACAATCACCGCTCCCAATATAAGGACCAGTGGCGACTGGAGAAAGCCAAAGCCTACGCCGAACCATCCCAGAAAATGTTCCGCGAAGCGTGTCGCCAGATATCGAAGACTCCAATCGCCCGCCCCGATGTAAACCGAGGGTCTATTCAGACGCCAGCTCCATTGGCTGTAAAGAAGCTCCGGGTAAACACGCCAGAAAGCCTGACTCGGCCGGAGTTGAGCTTGCATGTACCACATGGGACCAAGCCAAATCAGACAACCGGCGAACAGGAGGACATAGGAAAACCACCATGTTTTGGCATTCGCCGAGCCTTGCTTAAGCGAGATACCAAGAATCAATGCCACAACGGGAAACAGTTGCGGTCGTGTGCCAGCCGCAGCGGCCCCCATGAGAACAGCCGAGACAAGTAACCCGTTTTTCTTCTGTTTTGAAAAACAAATCCCGGCCAGCAACTCCGCGCTTATGAAACCAGCCGCCACCGCGTCGGTCAGCACTTTCGTGGCTGTCATCCAAACAGCCGGTGTGATCAGTAAGCAAATCGCGACCCACCAGGCGAGCTTCTCGGAAAACTGGACGCGAACAATCGAGAACCAAGCGGCGATGAAGACTCCCCCGCCAAGAGCCGAAATGCAGTAAAGCGACGATTCTGGTCCGGCGTGAAAAAGTTTCGTCCCGAGCCAGCCTAGAAAAATGAAAAGGGGATAGCCGGGCGGATGTGGTTGGTGCTGCCAGATATCAAACGAGCGTAGGCCCATTGCAAATTGTACGGCGTCGATTTCATCAAGTGCCGGGGAATGTGTAAAAAAGTAGAGTGCGGACGCAGCGATAAAAAGCAGAACAGGCTTAATCAGGTATTGTTTGCCAGAATCGCACTGGGCTGTGCCAGCCTTCGTCATACGTGACTACGCATTCTTTGTTGCCGGGGCTTGATTCCTATTTTAACTGTCGCCGTGATGCAAGCGGTGTCTTCGGACTGAGCGCTACTACGATCAGGCATCGCCTTGAAGAATTGTCTGACGGTACGATGTCGATAGTATTTCCATGTTGATTCTAATTTCGATTAGCTGTGCCATCGTCGCTGCATTCGCTCTCAAACGTTTGTTTCCGATCGTCAGAAAGCACCGGCAACAAGTCCGCTTCATTCGTGAAACTCTGCAGACCGATCCGAAGCGTGATGTAGGCCGGGTGATTGTGTCCTTCACGACAGTGCCAGAACGGATTGCCAACCTGGGGCCTACGATTCGTTCTCTCCTCCGGCAGACGCGACCGCCGGATGAAATCGTGCTCGCAGTTCCAGAATTCTCGATTCGGGAACAACGGTCATATGCGATCCCGAAATATCTTTCGCGTTGGCCGCGCGTGCGGGTTTTGCACTGCGAGAAGGATTGGGGGCCAGCGACAAAGTTTATTCCCGTTATTCAAAAGGAGCTGACAGCGGGACGCGGCAATACGTTGATCATGGTGGTGGACGACGATCGCGTTTACCCGCGCGATGCGCTCGAAACTTATCTGTATTACAACGAGCAACTACCCGAGGCGGCACTCTGTTTTCGCGGTGCCGCGATGCCAGGGAGTTTGGATTGGCGTAATGCCAGAATGATTTGCGCGAATGAGCTTCGCGAACCGCGGCGCACGGCGGTGATCACCGGATGCGGAAGTTACCTAATTCAACCGAGATTCTTCGACGAATCACTCTGGGATTATTCCCACGCCCCGCGGGGAGCATTTTACATGGATGATATCTGGATCAGTGGGCTTCTCAACCGTCGCGGCGTGAAGAGATATGTTGTGCCTGCGTCGGCAATGATGCGCAGTGTGCTTCGGCAGCACCGGACCATATCGCTCCACGATGTTCCCAACGGCCGTCAATACAACAACAATGAAACAATAGCATTTTTCGGCAGCACTTGGGACATCTTCGCTTCGCTTTAAACGCGATGGTGCTTGAAAGGGCATTGCCTGCCAACACTCAAGAAGAAAGAGTTGCAGAAGGCCAGCGCGGATGGTCTGTTCCACCAATGCTGTTCAGCCGCGGTCGGCTGCGGGAGCTCGGTAAAAGCGGGCTTCGCCTCGCTCGGCGGCCGTCAAATCACCCATGCGCTTGGGCCCGTCACGCCGCATCCTTGAGACGCGGCTTGCCACCATCCCCGCCACTTCTCGTCCGACGAATTGCAGCGGATGGCTTACGGCCAATGAGGCTTCTGCAGTGCAATAAACTCCGCATCCTGCCTGGCAACTCTTCTTTCGGTTGTAGACCAACAAATCTTCTCGCGTGATATCAAGAATGTGCCTCTCAGTTCGCACCTGGCTGCAGAGCCAGAACTTACCGGTTGATGAGACGAAGAAATATTTATAGCCGGCAATGCAGGTCCATTCCACCGGTTCCCGCCGTAGCATCTTCTTTTGGTAAGCGAAAAGGTTCCAGCTCGAGTGAATCTTCTCGCCGCTGCGCTTCAGTTTCTCCTGCTGCTCGAGAAAGCGGAGCAGCGACTCACTGGCATTCGGATCGCGCAAGGCTCGATCGTGGACGAGATCGTCATGGATCAGGCGCGCATGAACAGGAATGCCCAAGTCGAGGCAGGTGTCTATAACCTGGCCCATCTCATTGACCGTCTCTTTGAAAAGGACACCGCTGACGTTCAGCTTGATCTTCGAATCTTTGAACCAGTCAAGCTTGTGCACGATCGACTTCATCGATTTGCGTGTGCTCGCGATCGGAGTCATTCGGTCGACAGAAATTTGGAGTTCATCAAGGCCCGCTCCTTCGAGGTCGGCAAGGAGCTGGTGATTCAGGAGAAACCCATTCGTGGACATGCTCACTTTGCAAAAGCCGAGGCATTTTGCGGAACGCACTATCTCCACAATGTCCGGGTGCTTGAGCGGTTCGCCCCCTTGCAGACCGATGCGCATGACACCGAGCGCCCGAATATGGTCCATCCACTTCGTGAGATCTGCGACGGCAGGATGCGGAATCGAGTTATTGAACTCGTTGCAATAATGGCAATCTAAGTTGCACTGTTCAGTCACGTACAGGTGCGCAGCCCACGGTTTGCTGTCAAAAACGCGCGGGGCCTGCTCGAGATTGAACATTGGTTCCGTTATCACGATCACTGAGGCGCTGCAAGCAACCAGGCCAGTCCTAATGCGGACTGGAATCGATTGAACGTTAACGACTGGAGCGGCGTGCGCTTTGATTCCGGAGAACCCACAATGCCGAGGCAGCGCGTGGCAGGTGAACGGCAGCGGTGAGGGCTTCCCACCACGCAATGAGTTTAAAAGCCCCGGCCGGAGTGCCATGGATGAACCCGAGCGCAAGAATCCACACGTAAATATTCCGCCGGCCACTCACCAGGCGAAAGATCCGATCGAAACGCCCGAGCTGAGTGATCGACTTGCCGTAGTAGCGAACGATACTTCCTCGCGCCAATACGTTCAACGCCTCCGCGCCGATAAGGAGACCGAGAAAATAAACGGCGTTCGGTAATTTTCCAGAAACGCTGAGATGAAAAGCCAGTGCGGTCCACCATGAATTCTCGAATAAGAAATCAAAAAGATGTTCGAGCTTACCAGCCTTCGATGTCTCGAGTTTTACCCGCGCTAGTTTGCCGTCCAAGCCATCGAGGACGCCGACGGTGAGTGCGATTGCGATTCCCCAGCCGAGATTACCGGTTGCGAAAAGGATCGTTCCTCCCCATGCGACGACGTTGCAGAAAATCGTCAACTGATTTGGCGTGATGGCAGTTTTGCAGAGCTTGCCGACAATGAAAGTTTCGATGGGAGCATGGACGAGCGCTGGGATGTCGAGCGTTCCTTTTTGGGCAGCATCGAGGATGACGTCTTCTGCAAGTTTCGTGTATTCTGGCGACGGAAAGGGGAACCAATAAGCGCGCAGGTCGCGATGCAGCTCAGGGGATACCCAGGACTGCCTCGCCACGTCGAACGGAACGAGACTCCCGTCCTTCAATCCTGCACAAAGAGCCTCCTGGAGCAGGGCGGCTCGGCCGGTAACCCAGTCGCACGAAAGCGTGGCGGCGCCGCAGAATCGCCCATGATTCGTCATGGGCGCGGATGAGGCGAGCGGCAGCAACTTTGCGGGCACCGCCGAATCAACCAAACCGGTTAGCGAACCTTGTGTGCGTAGCAAACGCAACAGACGTGGATCGAAAACGCTGTCACCGCGTAAAACCAACAGATCGCGTTGGTCATCTGGCCACACCGCAGCGAGCTGCGCCAGCGTAACGGGGCCAGTTGTGCGCGCAGCAAAATTCCAAGCAATCTTCGTCCAACGGGAGGACACGCGGGAGATTTCCGACATCAGGTCATCGCTGTCGCCAAGAACCATTACGCGACTAAATCCGCACGCCTGTAATGTTCTGAGCGAGCGCTCAATTATGGAAAGCCCGCACAGCTCCAAAGATCCGACACGATTCTCGACGACGAGAAGAGGTTCGACTTTCCGTTCCGACATCTAAACAGCTGATGTCTGGATCGCGCCGGCAGGCAGTGGGGTTCGGCTACGGTGCCGACGCCACGCGATGAAATAAACCCCAACAAAAACAACGCTGCTGGAGATTTCGCCGGCAACTCCGCCAACACTTGCGCGGCAGACGAGCGCGGGCAGGAGGGCAACCAACGCACCAGTTGACGGAGCGCCGAGATTCGCCCACGGATTTCGCCACCCGAAGACGGAACGCAACGCGCGATGGCGCAGAATTCCGAGTAATACGTATGGGAGCAAAATACCGAAGGCCGCTCCCATCACTCCGAAACTGCGAATGAGGAACAAGTTTGCGATGAAAGCGACAACGCAGGTGATGAAAGAGTTCAAGACATTCACGTGCGGTTTTTGCACCGTGATTACGGTCTCGGCTAGGCCGACGACTGCGTTTGTGCCGCAGGCCATTGCGACGATGATGAGCCAGGTACTGCCTTGGCGAAAGGCCGGTCCATAGATCGACAGAATGGTGCTGCCGGCGAAGCCTAACACCGCCAGAAGCGGCAATAAAATCCAGACCATCCATTGCGCGACCTGTGAGAACGCGGCCGCAGCGCGCTTCTGTTCACCGTGCACGGTCATTCCAGCGACCAGCGGTGCGAAGATGGGATTGAATGCCTGGTTTACCTTGCGCAGTCCGCTCGCCACTTCCACCACGGCGCCGTAAATACCGACGACGGGCAAAGTAACACCTGGCGCGCGTCCGATAAAACAAGCGAGCATGATAACATCCATACGGACAATCAGGGCGTTGAGCACGTCGTAGGCGCTAATGTTTGCTGCGAAGGAAAGCAATCGGAGAGCTTCGGCGCGGTAGTAAAATCCGGCAGTGCGCGTCGGTGCGGTGCGAAAAAGCGATCTTGCCAGAGCGAGCGCGACGACTCCAGAAACAGCGGTGCCAGCGACCACAGCGAGCGC
This sequence comes from Verrucomicrobiota bacterium, assembly GCA_046733975.1. Classification (GTDB taxonomy): domain Bacteria; phylum Verrucomicrobiota; class Verrucomicrobiia; order Chthoniobacterales; family UBA10450; genus AV69. Next base: position 4,592 of record JBKPQI010000186.1, on the reverse strand, counting down.
CGGTGCGAATTTTTGCAAACCGACCGTGAGGGCCAAAAGAAAAGCGACGCTCGTTACGGTGGATTGGGTAACGCCGCGCGAAAAGATGTCGTGCCGCATGACTTTCATGGCCCGCGAGATGGCTGTATTGATGTAATACAGGGCGAGGCCCGGCAGCGCACAAAGCATTATCGATAGCGAAGTAATCAACTGCCGCTCCAACCTAAACCAATTGCCGCAGAGCTGAAGCACGATAACGGACGCGACCGCGAGCACGATGCTTTGCGAGAGTGCCAACCAGACCGCGAGGCGAAAAAGTGCGTGGCTTCGCCCGCGATCGCCTACAGCTTCCGAGCGCGCGATGAACGTAGTGATCGCGTTATCGAGGCCAAACAGACCGACCTTGCTCAACAGCTCAATCGTCGCCCACGCAACCAAGTACGCCCCGAGCGCAGCCGGTCCAAGGAGTCGTGCGACGAGAAAAGTAAAGATGCCGCGAAAATTCGATGCCAGCATCGCGATGGTGTTCCAGAACGCGCCGCGTTTCAGCTCCCCTTTCGTTTGTTCGACATGAGCCGGTTCCTCGATGATCCAGGGCGGAATCCGATCCCGGTTTTCCGTGGTTGTCGCTAACTCGGAAGATAACTTTAATCCCATTGGTCGGGCGTCTGAGCCAAGATGACGCATCGCATCATCGCGTTTGAACTAACACAGACCGTAGACAAGTCGAGGATCGAAGCGGCCGATATTCAACGCAGCCTAGGCTGCAACAGTTGTTTTTTTGTAACGGCCCATGCTATTTAGCCGTCTTTCACTTCGAATTCCGCGGTAGACCACGCAAAATCCTGCGTGGATTTGCAAGCTCGCGAAGTATCGATAATGCTGCCAGACGCCGAGAGCAGCATCGATGTTGCTTGCTCAGCTTGTGAGAATCGCGATCTTCGCGGTCGACGTCTTCGTGCTATCCAAATCCGCGAGGATGACTCGCGATAATGCGGCCATCCTGCATTTCATGGATCCAGTCACACGAATTCGCGATGTCCGGATTGTGGGTGACGAGAAATAACGCTTTCCCTTTTTCCCGGACAATACTCCGCAAGAGCTCGAATGCGCGGTGCGAATTATCGGTATCGAGATTGCCGGTAGGCTCGTCCGCCAGGATCACTCCAGGGTCATTGGCCAGGGCACGCGCGATGGCCACGCGTTGTTGTTCGCCACCGGAAAGATGGCGAATGGGGCGTGTTGATTTTCCCTCAAGCCCTACCCCTGCCAATAACTCCTTGGCGCGTCCTTTCATCCGAGCCTCGGATAACTTTCCCAGACGACGCATCGGGATCATTACATTTTCCTCAGCGGTGAAATCTTCCATCAAAAAATGAAACTGAAAAATAAACCCGATAAATTCATTTCGGCGGCGCGACAATTCTTCGTCCGATAACTGTGAAGCTGGCTCCGAGTTGAGAATAACGCTGCCATGATCGGGTTGGTCGAGCAGACCCAGGATGTAGAGCAAAGTGCTTTTGCCGGATCCGGAAGGACCCACCACCGCGTGAACTGTTCCCGGAGCAATATCAAGTGAAACTCCGCGCAGCGCGTGGACGCGAGATTCATCCTCACCCAGGTAACGTTCGATGTCGCGACAACTCAGAGACATACCGGACGTCATAGGCTTGAACCACGTAGAGTAACCACTGGGGGTAAACTGGCCGCGCGGTGGGCCGGCGCATAACTGGCAATAAAGACTGAGATCATCGCCAGCAGTGTCGCCCAAAGGTAATGCCGCCAATCCCAAGCCACCACGAAATAATCCGTGGAAAGTAACCCCCGAAGGTGGATCGGGATTTTCGATACCGCCCACGTCAGCAGTGCGCCCATCCCGCAGCCTATCAAGGAGCCAAACGTCGCCACTAGAGCTCCCTGCCACAAAAAAATCGCGCCGATATCACCGCGCCGGTATCCCATCGACCGCAAGATTGCGATCTCCTTGATTTTCGACAGCACTGTCATGGTAAGAACGTTGAAGATCCCAAATCCGGCGAGCAGGATGACGAGCGATACGGTGATGGCCGCCGAAATTTGCAGCGTTCGAAAGAGCTGGAGGGTGGATTCCTCCCGCTCCTGCCAGCTAGTGGCATCGTGCTGAAAAAGCGTTTCGAAATGCTGCGCCAATGCCGGAGCACGATCCACATCGCGGAGCTTATAAATGATCATGGAAGCTGCGTACGGTTTTCGCAGGAGAATTTGGGCAAGACGTGCGTGGCAATAGATCCGGGTGATATCAATCGCGCCCACGCCACTGCGCGCGATCGCCGCAACGTCGAACCGACGGTACTGACCTCCCGGGGAGAGCAACTGAACAGTGTCGCCGACTTCGATATTCAAGAGAGAGGCAAGGCGGTTACCCATGACGACGGAGTTCGGCTTGTTTCGGAAATCGTATAGACTGCCGGCGACAATCTGACGAGTCAGGTCGGTGGTCTGAAGATGGAGTGCCGGGTCAATCCCATACAGATCGACGGTCGCGTTCTCAAAACCCGAGCGCGCACTCAAGGTTCCGCGAAGCACAGGCGAACACGCGACCACATTCGAAAATTGCCGGCTCACTCGCATAATTTCGGAGACATTGGTGATGCCCTCGAAATATTGCCGATGAGCGGCATTGCTTCTGGAAGTCTTCGGAGGTACGAGCGATGCGGTTTGGCGGGGTTCGAAGCGGGAGCGAACTACGAGAGCGCCATTGCTTCCCAATGTCGAATCGATGAAGTATTGCGCGAAGCCCCGGGTCTGCGCTTGCAGGCAAATAAAAAAGGCGACGCCGAACACGACGCCGCTCAGGCTTAACAACAACGCCCGCTTCCGATGACCGAGAAAACGAAGCGCAATATAAAACGCCGGTGTCACTTCGCATTCTCTTCCTTTGGCGGCTTAATCACACGCTGCCGCACTGGCTTTCCCGGACGCAACCGGTCCTGATCGGCGACTACAACGTGATCGCCCAGGGATAGACCGCTAACGATTTCAGAAAAATCGAGGGTGCGAAAGCCCACCTTCACCGTCCGCTTCTGCACAACTCCACGCTTTACGATCAAGGCTTGATCGACCAGCAGAGCACGTGTTGGCACGAGCAGAACATTTTCATGTTTGCCGATGATGATGTTCATTTCCCCGGTCATTCCCGCCATCAAGTTATCCGGCGCCTGCTCGAGCTGTAACACGATGGTGTAGCGCTGAGTTTCCGGATCTGCGGCCGGCTGAATAGAGGAAACATAAGCGGTGAACTGGCGTGAGCGATATGCATAAAGTTGCACCATTGCCGTCATCTTTGGTTTCACTTCACCGACATCTTCTTCGTTCACCTCTCCGCGGACGTAGTTTTTGCGCGATGAAACCGTGAAGAGTTCGTTGCCCTCGCCGACCAGTTCTCCATCGATGGTCAAAACAGCGGTCAACAATCCATCCATTGGAGCGCGGATCTCCGAGTTCTTGATCTGCGCCTCGAGTTTTTTGCAGGTCTCCTGCAACGCCTCAAGATTGCGGTCGCGCTCGATCTTTTCCGTCTGAACAACGCCGCGAAGCCGATTGGCTTCGTTTTTTGCTTTTTCGTATTCTACCGCCGGGACATTGTTCAGCGCGGTCAATTTTTCCAGTCGCTGCACATTGTCCTCCGCCGTCTTCAGCAATTCCGACGAGGGTAACGGTAAGGCAGCCCGTTGCTCAGCCGCCTGCAAATCATTTCGCGCCTGCTTGAGTTGTCGAGCAGTGCTTTCATCAGCGATGGTGGCGAGCAGTTGACCTTTCTCCACGCTCTGGCCAATGGCACCGCGACCCGCAGAAAACGATTCAGCCAGTCGAATAAATCCGGAATTTTGTGCCCTAACCCTGACGACGAAGGCAGGCTCTATCCGGATGGTACCATAAACCGCCGACAACGCAGTGCCGCGGCGGACAACGGCCACTTCGGCGACCGGCAAAAGGAGATAGTAGATTACCCCCAGCACAATCACCAGCGGTGCGATGGCCCAAAGCCACTTCTTCGAGCGCGGCAACTTCAAGAGTTGGAACTATGGCACCTTTCTATCGTCGGAAAATTGAAAATATCGACCCGTCGCCCTGTCCCACTCCGCCATCGCCACACTACGCTGGTAAGCCACCTCAAGTAATCCGCTCCTGGTCTCGAGTAACCCGTTCTGACTCATTCGATGTTCCAACTGCGAGGCGACACCATTCGCCAGATTTTGTGTAACCAACTCGACACTCTCCTGCGCAGCGTTAGAACCGGTGGAAAGCGATTCCTGCCGCGCATCAATCGCTTTAAGCTCATTGTAAATACGCGCCAGTTCCGCGCGCACTTTCGTTTCCAATTTCTGGCACGTCAGCTGGTTGATATCGCGTGCAGCGCTTTGTTTCATGACCGCGCCTGTCACCTTCCCATTGTCGATCACACGCCAAGTAAATGCCGCGCCCTCCCGGATTTCCGATGAAATAAAATCGTCCGTCCGCCGGGAGGAACCTTCGCGATGAATTCCGGAGACTGGAATGTAGTCACCGGAAATTCTACCGGAGATCAACGGGTAGTAATCTGCTTCAATGATGCGCTGGTCCTCATTCGCGGC
>JBKPQI010000185.1:0-6438 GCA_046733975.1 Verrucomicrobiota bacterium | reverse complement strand
GCGATAGGCGTTTACGCGGCCATAGCCATAGTAGATGTCGAAGCCGCCACTTCCAAGGTCATCAGAATTTTCTTCCAGTAGCTGAACCGCACGACTGTTCGTCATTTGCGGATCGTAGCTAAGAAGCAACGCTCCAGTTCCGGCCGCGATCGGACTCGCAAATGAGGTGCCAGACCAGGCTGCATAGGTACCGTCGCGGTTGGTGGTATAAATCCCCACGCCCGGCGCGGAGAGAGAAATATCGGTACCGTAACTCGACCAGGTCCCGATTACATCCTCCTCAAACTCCGTGCCAGAAACGGCGATGACATTGCGACAAGCAGCGGGATACTGCGGCGCGCTGGTGCCAGTGTTCCCGGCGCAGGCGAAAACAATGCCGTTGTGGTTCCATACATAATCAGCCGCGCCTTGGAGAGTGCTCGACGAGCTGCTCCCGTAAAAACTGATGTTGATCACGCGCGCGCCATGATCGACGGCGTAGGTGAGCGCTTTGGCCATGTTCGAATAGGTGGCATACCCTGTCGGATCGCTGATCTTGAGCGGAAGGATGGATGCATTCCAGGCGACACCGGCAACACCGATACCGTTGTTGCCTTGGGCCGCAGCGGCGCCGGCAACGGCGGTGCCGTGTCCGTAGTCGTCAGCCGTATCGGTGTTGTTAGCGTAAAAATTGTAACCCGGGAGCAGCTTACCCATGAGGTCGGGCTGGCTCGGCGCGACACCAGTATCACAGACCGCTATAACTGTTGCTGGATCACCGACGCTGATACTGCATGCGTCCAGCGCTTTAATTTGGGAGAGATGCCATTCATAAGCATTAACGACGTACGGGTCGTTCGTTATCGCCCCGACGGAAGCAATCGAGTTTTTCTCCGCAAATTCTATGTTGGGGTTCTGGCTAAGCGCGGCTAGAACGCGATCGCGTTTTGCGGCCGGAACATGCAACACCCGGACCTTAACCTGCGAGATGGAATCGATCTGTGCCGCGCCATGGACGGCGAACAATTGCTGCACCGCGTTCTCCGAAAGATGGGGCATCGGCCGCGCAAGAACTTGATCCGGCACAGCCAGATCGCTGCCGACGAGTGTGGGGGAGCTCAGAATAGCGCTCAAAGTGGCTGCAAGACTGAAAAGGGACCGCCTGCGAAGCAGGTTCAGAAGATGAAAGCTGTTCATGAGCGAGGAATTTATGGTTTTTATAGCACCGGACGTGCCGTCGGCCAGTGCCCCTTGTGTTTCAGGCAATTACGTAAGATCCCGCTGCGGGACATACACGGGTGCCTGAATCAGGAGTAGCGCTGCGGTCATCATTCGTGCCACGCGCGATCAACTCGATTATCGGCGGCGCCACAGCGTTGTCTTAACGTCGTGCGACCGCTAGACTGTCGCGTTTTATTCAAACGCGGAAATGACCTCGCTCGATTACTACAACATCGAAGAACTTCTCACAGATGAGGAACTCGCGGTCCGCGATCGGGCCCGGCGGTTCGTGCAAGAGGAGGTGATGCCGGAAGTCGTGTCCTGCCATCGAGCCGGCAAATTTCCAGAACATCTTATCCCGCGAATGGGTGCGCTCGGGTTTTACGCGCCGCAATTGAAGGAGCATGGCTGCGCTGGCTTGAGCTACACCGCCTACGGCCTCATCATGCAGGAGCTGGAACGGGGCGATTCTGGCGTGCGTTCGCTGGCCTCCGTTCAAGGCCCTCTTACTATATACGCCATCCACGGCTTCGGCTCGCCGGAACAACAGCAACGCTGGCTTCCAGGGCTGGTTACAGGGAGCCAAGTCGGGTGTTTTGCGCTAACGGAACACGGACACGGATCTGATCCGGGCGGAATGGAAACTCGGGCCCGATTGGCTGGCGATCACTATGTCTTAAACGGCAGCAAATGCTGGATCGGCAACGCTTCCATCGCCGACGTCAAAGTAGTCTGGGCGAAGGATGACGAGGGCAAAGTGGGAGGATTCGTGGTCGAGAAAGACGCGCCGGGGTTCCGCGCAAAGGACATCGAAGGCAAGTTCAGTCTGCGCATGTCGCGCACGTCCGAATGCTGGTTTGAGAACTGTCGGATCCCAGTGGCGAATCGGCTGCCGAATGCTTCGGGCTTGCGGGCGCCACTCTCGTGTCTGTCGCAAGCTCGCGTCGGTATCGCGTGGGGTGTCATCGGCGCGGCGATTGATTGCTACGAGACAGCGCTGGCCTACGCCAAAGAACGCGAACAGTTCGATCGGCCCATTGCTGGGTTCCAATTGGTGCAGGAAAAACTCGTCTGGATGGTGCAGGAAATTACCAAAGCGCAACTGCTTGCCTTGCGCCTCACCCGCATGATGGAAGCTGGGACAGTTCGCCCAGAGCAAATTTCACTGGCGAAACGAAGCAATGTTTGGATGGCGCTGCAATGCGCGCGCAAAGCTCGCGATATTCTCGGCGCGGTCGGTATCACTGACCGGTACTCCCCGATTCGCCATCTCATGAATTTGGAGAGCGTTTACACGTATGAAGGCACTCACGATATTCACACCCTGGCCATTGGCCGCGATATCACGGGCATCGGCGCATTTGCCGGGTGAGAAGAAACCAACACCGAACGCTGAACATCGAACACCGAACATCGAATGAAAGAAGAGTCACTCCCTAGTTCGGTGTTCGATGTTTCCGCAGACAAGACGTTCGTCACGGGATGACAGCGCGCGAAGATTAGTTAGATTAAATGAGCGACTTCTGGCTCTTCTCCTCCCTGCTTGGCGTCGGGGAAACTGACAGGGGCAGAGGACGAAAAACTTCAACCCTGCATTTCAATTATGGAACCTGTTTACATTCTCGGCGGCGGGCGCACCGACTTTAAGCGCAACATGAAGAAGGAAGGCAAGACGATCCGGAATCTCATCACCGAAGCCGGAAAAAAAGCGCTCGACGATGCGAAGACCGATCCGGCGGAGATTCAGGCCGCTGCAGTTGGAAATTTCAATAGCGGCCAGTTCACCAAGCAACTGCACCTCGGCGCCTTTGTTCCCGAAATCGATCCCAAATTGCATGGCGTCCCGACCATGCATACCGAGGCCGCTTGTGCCTCGGGCGCACTTTCCGTTCTGCTCGGCGCGCAATGGATCATGGGCGGCTTCTACGATTCCGTTCTCGTGGTTGGCGCGGAGCAGCAAAAGACAATGTCATCGCTGGATGGCTCGGATGTCCTTGGCGCGGCCGCCGATTACCACATTGAGAAACCGGAGTACGGCGATTTCATGTTCCCCAAATTGTTTGGTCGAATTGCGCAAATCTACATCGATCAGTATGGCGCCTCCGAGCAGGATCTGGGGTGGGTGGCCTACAAAAACTACGCTCATGCTCGGTTGAATCCGCTGGCGCAAATGCGCGAAGCTGATCTCACCTACGATTGCGCGTCACAGGTCTCGGACAAAAATCCCAGTGTCGCCCCACCACTGAAGGTGTCGGATTGTTCCCAGATCACTGATGGTGCGGCCTCACTCGTGTTGGTTTCCGGCAAGTATTTGGATCGCATCGGCCGGGACAAATCTACTTTGCCGCGCCTGCTTGGATTCGGCCACACCACCGATTATCTCGCGCTGGAAAAAAAGGATGCGCCCATCTTTTCCACGGCGCGGAAGGCGGCGGAGAAAGCATTCGGCATGGCCAGTCTCAAACCGCGCGACATGAATGGCGCCGAGGTGCACGATTGTTTTTCCATTACCGAACTGGTTACCTACGAGATTCTCGGTTTGGCGGAGAAGGGCAAAGGGGCGGAGTTAGCGAAGAGCGGAGCGACCGCGCTTCCACAGGTTCGTGGCGAACATATCAAAGGCAAAGTCGGCTGGGAAATTCCGGTCAACGCGGGGGGCGGATTGATTGGTGACGGTCATCCCGTTGGAGCCACCGGTGTGCGACAGGTCTTCGAGGCTTATCAGCAGCTGACTAATCAAGCCGGAAAACGACAGGTCGAAGGTGCCAAACGTTACCTGACCTTTAACATGGGTGGAAGTCTGACTACTTCCGTCGCCATGATTTGGGGCCGGGAGTAGTGGCTATCCTTAAGGTCGTTAGCTAGCTGTACTGAGCCGAGCTCGACGGTGCTGCCATTGGCGCTGCCCGTTGCATGCAATCAAACGGCGCGATTTTGTTTACGCTCAACGTTTCGCCCGATGTCATCTGAAGCGGTACTAGACGGCGAAGGATCTCTCATCCGGTGTTGCGCATTTGGCTCGGAGAACGTTTGACGCACGGAGAGACGCCTCGCTGCGCTCGGGATGACTCGCGCGAAGCGAAACGCGGTCGCGGTATTTTCTGCCCGAACTACCGGGCAAGTACTACATCCTTCTTCGACCAGCTATGAGATTGACCGCAATGCGGGCAATTGAACTTCGGTGTCTTGATCTTGGCTTTCGCCCACAAATCTTCCCTGATTGTTTGACCGCTTGGAGTGAGTTTTGCCGTCGACGGGCACCTGATTAAGAGCCGTCTGATCATTGGTCCCCGCGCTTTCGAGGGGGCTGTCGTTTCGAGGAAGTTCATATATCGAATGAGTTGCTGTAGAGCCTGCCCAAGGAAGAAGCGGGCTTGATTCCAGAAGCGCCACTATTCCCGATTTTCACTGAAGGCGCAAGTATAATGGTCAAAACTTGATTCCGATTTTCTGCACCTCAGTGTAGGGCAAAAGCCATATTAACGATTCGTCATGTAGATCGACCACCTGAATTCGATTGCCCCATGGATCGCGAAAGTCGCAACGGAATGGCGGCTCCAATTTCAAACCATATTTTTCCTTCACCTTTTTGCGCACCTCATTCAATTGCTTTTCGTCGCGCACCATTAATCCGAAATGGCGCATGCGGTCCGGTTTTATCTCATCAACTTCGAACATCGCCAGGAATTGATGTTCACCCAACTTCAGGAAAGCGTCGCCTTCGCCACCTTCCATTTTCTCCAGATTGAATACATCCTGATAAAACTTCACCGCTGCCTTCACATCGCCGACTTCGATCGCGATGTGATTGCATCCGTAAACTTGCACGCTCATCAATGCACGGTAACAGAGATGCAATCAGGGGGCGAATAATGAAGGATCTCACCCAAGGCTCGGTCACCAAACACCTGCTCAGCATGTCGGCGTTCATGGCCGTGAGCATGTTTGTGCAGACGCTTTATCTGCTGGCCGATCTTTATTGGGTCGGCAGTCTCGGTAAGGAAGCGATCGCCGCCGTCGGCGTGGCCGGAAATCTAACGATGATTGTGCTGGCGTTGACGCAAATGCTTGGCGTCGGAACGACAGCGCTCATTTCTCACGCCGCCGGACAAAAAGATCAGCCACGCGGCGAGCTCGTCTTCAATCAGTCTTTCATCATGTCGATCCTGGTGGCGGTTGCGCTCGGTCTCTTCGGATTCGTGCTCATGAATGTGTATTGCAACTCACTCAGCGCCGATGCCGAGACGGCCCGGCTGGCGAAATCGTACATGCGCTGGTTCCTTCCGGCGCTGTTGCTGCAATTTCCGCTGGTGGCGCTTGGATCGGCTCTGCGCGCAACCGGCATCGTGCAACCTACCGTCATTCTGCAGGTGCTGAGTATCGCGCTCAACATCGCGCTCGCGCCAGTTCTGATATTCGGAACAGGACACACCTGGCCGGCTATCGACGCGATCCGCCGCATGGTGGCGACCTTCGTTTCTCTTCCCGGTTTCGGCGTGACCGGCGCGGCGCTCGCCAGCTTCGTTGCTATCCTCATCGCCGACGTGTTGCTCATTCTTTATTTTGAAAAAAAATATCAATATCTCCGCTTCCGACTGGCATTGATGCGGCCGCAACTCAGGACCTGGAGTAAGATGTTGCGAATCGGCGTGCCCGCGGGCGCTGAGTTTGTTCTTCTCTTCGTTTACATTCTCATCGTCTACGCGCTCATCCGTGGTTTCGGTCCCGCGGCACAGGCTGGATTCGGCGTGGGCGCACGCGTGATGCAGGCGCTCTTCCTTCCAGTAGTGGCGCTAAGTTTTGCCGCTTCACCGGTCGTCGGACAAAACTTCGGAGGACGTAAGGCAGACCGCGTCCGGCACACCGTCTATTCCGCCATTCAGATTGCGATCGCCATGATGCTTGTGCTCACGTTGCTCGCTTATTTCTTCCCGGCTCCGATGATACGGGCGTTTTCAAACGACCCGAATGTGATCAGTTTCGGCGCGGAATATTTGCACATCGTGGCGCTGAACTTCGTCGCCGCCGGTATCGTCTTCACCAGCTCCAGTATTTTTCAGGGGCTCGGTAATACTTTGCCACCGCTCTTCAGTTCCATGACGCGACTTTTTCTGTTTATTCTTCCTGCCATTCTTCTCTCGCGCACCCCCGGATTCCAGATTCGGTACGTGTGGTATTTGTCCGTCGGTTCGCAATCACTCCAAGCCTGCTTTAATCTTTTGCTGCTCTGGCGCGAGC
>JBKPQI010000184.1:0-5789 GCA_046733975.1 Verrucomicrobiota bacterium | reverse complement strand
GCGCAGGAGTGGTGCGTTACTCAGTTGGCAGGACAGAGTTGCCAGCATCGCGCTGACTCGATCGCCGTGAGCCAAACAAATGCAAATACGAACCGAGCGAAGCTAACAATACGAAAATGCAAGGTCCCATAAATGTTGCCTTCCTTTATCGAAAATCGCGTTCCGGGAATTCGCGAACATGGGCCGCACGGCGGTTGTTTGCGCCGCCGTGTAGCCCTAACGCGGAACTATAACCAGGGAGGTCCCTTATCGACTTGGCGATCTTCCCGTCCGGCGCCCTTGTCGATGCGCTGATGATGATGCCCGCCATGATGGTGACCGTGTCGCCCACCTTTGGTGTCTGTGCTCGGCTCGAGGTCGCGCACATCAACTTTCTTTTTAATTTCTTTTGTCATGTTGTCTTTCTAACTGTTTTTGGGTTGTGTCAGCTGCGCTGAACATTTCGTCGTTTCAGCGAGCTCACGGTCTAGCTATGATCACGCGCTGTGCCAAAATGATTCGCGGCAGAGGTCGCAGCCTTGGTATCAATCAGATTAGATGCGCAAGTGCCTCGCCTAATGATCGTTAATTACTTAATGTCGTTAGCTAAAATCGACCGGAGCCTTCCGCCGTGGAATTCGTGAATGGCACCAAATCTTTACCATTTGGCCCAATTTTGAAACTCCGGTTCGGGATCAGATGTGATGCGGAGACGCTGGTCGCACCATTGAAAATAAACGCTGACCTTCTTCTGTAGCCGCCGCCCTGTGGGAGGCGCGCGCGTGGCCCACAGGGCCACCGGTACAAATGTTGGGGGAGATTCCAGCAACCGCTTTGCCAAGGCTGTGCGTGCTCACAGATGGCAGGATTATCTTGGCGCAAGTGACTGCACAATTTTCTCGAAACGCGAATCACCACGCAATTCATCCCAGCAAGGATTGAACCAAGATCGCCGTAGGTGACACCGCGGGGAACCTTTGCGACAGTTTGAAGCTGCTCCAGCGCCCGCTCGTGCTCGCCGGTCCTCGCCCAGCGGGCTTTTAGCCTGCGGTGATTGTTCAACAATCATCAGAAAGCCAGTATGCCTGTTTGGCGCACAGACAAAATGTCTATGTTCCGAACCGCAGATTACGCGGAGAAGGTGGATTCGTGAAACGAATTCGTTGCGTACGCAAACCGCAAGGATTTGTGACCACGAATATTCTGGGTAGCTGGGCCGCGCTGTCGGCGCGCAAAATTTGACCCGAACGTTTTGAGCCCGAGTTGCGCGGACCTTCATCACGCATGCCGCTGTTACAAGTTTGGGACACGACGTCGAAAGCTTTCGCGAGCGCGCGGCGCGTGTCCCTCCTCGCTCCACTTATTGTGAGAAAGTTTTCAGCGCCTCTGCAACGCGTTATCCCGAGGTCGAGCTTACCCTCGGGATGACGGCGTCGTGGCATCACTTTGGCGCGAGTGACTGAACAATTTTTTCGAAGCGTGGATCAATTCGTAGAGGATCCCACATCGGATTCAGCCGCAGGTCGCCGTAGCTTGGTCCGCCGGGAATCCGCGTGAGTTCTTCGAGCTGCTTCAAGGCGAGGTCATATTCCCCGGTCCACGCGCAAATAACGGCAAAATCATTGCGCACCGCGAATCCGTGAAGGGAATTTTTTGAGAGAGGCGTAAGGTCGATGGCTCGCCGACCTTCGCCCAACGCTTCTTCCTTGCGTCCCAGTGCTGCATCGATCACTCCGAGGCCGGAGAGAAAAGGACCGTTATCTGGCTGTGCCTGCACCTGCTTTTCCCGATCGATACGGGCGGCGGTAAACGCAGCTTGAGCGCTCGCTGCATCTCCTTTTATCCGCGCGACCACGCCCATCCAGAAATCACGATTAAATTCAGAATCATCGCCGACCGAATTTTGTCGCGGAAGCGCCGCCACGGCACTATCAACAGCGGCGAAGTCGCGCTCGAGCAACGCCAGCACAAAACGAGGCGGCTTAATATCGTCGCTCTCTGCTTGCGCAGGATCTTCCGCCAGAATCTTTTCAATTTCTTCGCGCAACGGCCGGGTATCCGCATGTCGATCTATTTCAAGGCCGGCACGCCACGTTCGCGCTACGACATTCTTCGGGTCGAGAGCAAGCACCCGGGTCAAAGCCTCGCCTGCCGGTTCGTACTCACGCAGGAAGTAGTAAGTCGTGACCAATGTCATGAGCCGGAAGGCGTTTCTTGGGTCCAATTCGCTTGCCCGTCGGAAATTGTGAACCGCGTCTGACCAGCGCCCCTGCCGCCGGTCGATTAATCCCGACAGAGCAAAAACTTCAGCGTTGTTAGGTAATTTTTGCTGCGCAACCGTCAGCTCGGCGCGGGCGCGGTCGAAATCGAAGTATCCATTGTAGAGGTGCGAAGCGAGGGCGAAATGACCTTCACCGGAGTCCGGCTTCAGGCGAAAAACAGAATCGATGGCAGTCTGCGCCAGGGCCAGGCGCGCGGGGGTGCGATCGATCTCCTGGAAATAGATCTGGTCATGAGCCAGCGCGAGACGGAACCAGGCAAGAAGAAAGGAAGGATCGCGCGTCACTGCCTGACTAAGCAGATCGACTGCGGTGCGTAGGTCTTTTTCGGGCGTCGAACTGTAGGCAATTGGTTCGATCAAGGGAATGGCGCGAACATAAAAGTCATAGGCCGCGAGATCCCGAGTTGGTTTCTGCTCGATGGAAACTTTCTCCTTCGGAGAAAGCTTCGCTTGCAACTCGTTAGCGATGGCCTGCGCTACTTCGGTCTCAATAGCAAACACATCAGCCACCGCACGATCGTACGTTTGACCCCAGAGATGTTTGTCCGAACGTGCATCGATTAATTGCGCATTCACGCGCACTTTTCCGGCTGCGCGCTGGACGGTCCCTTCCAGAACGTAGGTTACCCCAAGAGCGTGTCCGATTTCGCGAAGGTTGCGTGAAGCACCGCCTTGGTATTGCGATACTGAGGTACGGCTAATTACTCTTAGATCGGCGATCTTGGCGAGGTTCGACAGGATCTCGTCCTGCACGCCGCTGGCGAAGTATGCGTTCTCGTTGTCGCGGCCGAAATTTTCAAACGGCAGCACAGCGATGCTTTTTTCCGGCACAGGCAATGAGATCGATGCTGGCGGCGGCTGCCGTCGCGAGAGATAAGTAGCCAGGCCGAACGCGCTCAGGGCTGCTAAGGCAAGAAGCGACGCCGCCAACGCAAATTTGCGGCGACGATGTGGCCTGACCTGGATTGCTTGGCGACATGCCCGCAACGACTGTAATAATTCGCGAGCGGATTGCGGCCGCGCATCCGCATCGGTTGCCAGCATCGAACGAAGAAGGTTCGTGAGCGGCGTCGGAACATTCGCTGCGGTCAAATCGTGGACGGGCAACTGGTGTCGGTGATGTCGCAGTGTCACCATGTCGCCCGAGAACGGCGTCTTACCGCAGAGGAGGTACCAGAGCGTGGCCCCCAACGAGTAAATATCCGAGCGTGCATCGAGCGATACCTTGTCTGAATCGAATTGTTCCGGGCTGGCAAACGCAGGCGTACCGGAAAAGCTCGAGCGTCTGGCATCATCCTGTAGTGCCACGACAGCTTGGGCCAGGCCAAAGTCGATAACCTTAACCAGTATTGAATCGGTGCCGCTGAGCTCCTGAGAAACGATCATGAGGTTGCTCGGTTTTAGATCCCGATGAACCAACTTATGAGCTTCAGCGGCGACAAGGGCGCGGGATACCTGTTCGGCGACATCAAGGGTCGATGAAATATTGAGGGGACCGTCCCGACGGACGCGCGCTTCGAGAGTTTCGCCTTCGACCAGCTCCATGGCATAGAAACACTCACCGTCGGGCATTTCACCGAAGTGAAAAACGCTGGCTACATTGGGGTGGCGCAGTTGCGCAGCCGCGCGCGCCTCGCAGCGAAATCGTTCACGCGCTTCCGGCTTACCCGAGCAGGCAGCGCTGATTACCTTCAATGCCACGGGCGAATCGAGATTAACATCCACCGCCCGGTAAGTAATGCCCATCGCGCCGCGGCCCAACTCATCCAGAGTGATCCCGTCTTCGCGCACACAAATTTCGTAATGCTGAAAGCGGCGGCTTGTTATTTCGGGGCGATTCAAGCCGCCTTCGAGCAAACAGGCCAGACAACCGAGCGAGAACGTTCCCGTCTCCAGTTGCGCGCCACATTGTTCGCAAGGTGCGCGCTCGTTTTCGAGAAGCGGCATAAGCAGCACTAGGGTCTTCTCCCTAAGACTCCCTTACAATGAAGTGCAGTCCTTCGAGCTCCACGTGAAAATGACGCGGCTGAAAAGCGATGCGTGGACTCATCGCACTCCAAAAGCACTGCGTGCGAAAAATTGCCGGGCAGGTGTCCTGCCTTGCGAAGCTTGGGGAGTGCGTGCCCGTCCTCGCGTCGCTTTTCCAAGGCCGCGCTTAATGACGCGCGCTGCCTGTGGTAAAGCAATCTTGAGGACATCCAATCAGAGCGCAGCGGTCAGGACGCTGCGCAGATAGCGTAGCTCCTCGTCCACATCGTCCGCCGGACCGATTGTTCGGGCGACTTCTTCGCGCAAAAAAAGCCGGTAACGGGCCCGTAATCGCGAGAGATGACTGCGCAAGGTCTCGACCGGCATGCCGAGCCGGGCCGCGACTTCTTCGTGCGCGGGAAGTCCAATCCCACCGCTTAGAAACGGCTTCAGTCCTTCAAAAAGCCCTTTTTTTGACACGGAACCAAACTCGCGTCGCACGCGCTCCAAAGCATGCGACACGAGCGAAGCAGCCCATCGCTGCTCGTACTGCTGCTCTTCGTCCAGCGCGATGGCTGTAGATCCATTCGCCGCCATCGACTCAGCCCCTTCGATTTCCTTTTCCAAAAGCAAGAACTTGCAATTACCACCGCGCTTGATTGCGCGCTCCCGGTCCCAGACGTCAGCAAGGTAATGCTTGAGCGAGGCCAGCAGAAAAGAACGAAACTTTCCCCGCGCCTGATCCGACTTTGTGTAGGCCCTGCTTTCTAACAAATGAGCGAAGAACCCCTGAACCAGATCTTGTGCGTCGGCCGGATTGTAGCCGCGTCGCCGTACGAAGGTGTAAAGAGGCGGCCAGTAATCACGGCAGAGCTGAGCCAGCGCAATGTCGGCTAACCCGTCGTCGAGCGTGCAGGCAGCGATCACGCTCCAATGAGTGGTGGCGAAGGAAGCGCCCCCTTCCCGGAGCGTGCCCGGTATCCCTTTCACCCCACAAGTCGTATCCGAAACTCATTCTATTTACAAGGCTTTAGGGCCATTTGGAATCCCGTGCCGACAGTCCGCCGGTTGCCGAGGCATTGCAGGTGGATCGAGCAGTCCCTTGCTCGATGTTAAAGTCAGGGCGGCAAGGACGCCCTAATCAGTGGCATCGCCCGACGGAGCGGCCGATCCACCGCGCGCAGGGCTATTGGTAAGTGAACTCGCAGCTGCGAATTGCAAGCCTAGTCCGCATGCCCCGTCCCTAGGTCATTCGCCACCTGCTTCAATCCGTTCGCGAGCACTGCCATCTGCTTCTTCATTTCCTCAATCGTCGCCGCCTGCTGTTCGACTTTGCGATGTTCCTTGAGGAATTCGTTCAGGAGCATGGCATTGACTGCTTCGTAGCGAACAGTGCTGACCTTGCCGTCCTCATCGCGCACCACCAGGTCGGGATCGACCTTTTCCACTACCTCGGCAACCAGACCAAACTGCGGGATTTTGTCGGGATCGAGCTCTTCCTTGTAGCGAAAGGTCACCGGATTTAATGCCAGGAGCGCTTCGCTCGCATTATCCATTGGCT
>JBKPQI010000183.1:0-4595 GCA_046733975.1 Verrucomicrobiota bacterium | reverse complement strand
CACCTGTACCGAAGGCGTGCGGCGAGCGTACGAGGAGCAGGGGGAGGTCGGTCCGTTACTCGACGAGGTAGAACACCAGATCTTCAAAGTCGGGGATGACAGGTTCAAGGGCCACCTGCTTAGCATGAAGGAACAGGTGATGGACGCGCTGGCATCCATCGAGAAATTGTGGGAGCGCCGTGGCGGAATCACCGGGCTGTCCACCGGCTTCATCGAATTGGATCGCCTCACCAGTGGATTGCATGCCGCGGAAATGATCGTCATTGCTGGGAGGCCTAGCATGGGAAAAACCGCGTTCGCAATGAACGTGGCCGAAAATGTTGCGGTGAATCAAAAGAAACCGGTCGCGGTGTTTAGTTTGGAAATGAGCAGCCAGCAGCTTGTGCAACGAATGCTGTGCTCACGGGCGCGCGTCAATTTGCAGCGTGTGCGCGACGGCTTTCTCGGCGAACGCGATTTTCCGAGCCTGACCGCAGCCGCATCGAAACTGGCGGAAGCGAAAATTTTTATCGATGACAGCCCCTCGCTGGAAATTCTGGAGCTCAGGGCCAAAGCGCGCCGTCTCAAATCACAACAGGACATTCAGTTGGTCTTGATTGACTATTTGCAGCTGATGCGATCGCCCAGCAAACGAGCAAAAGAAAACCGCCAGCTCGAAATTTCTGAGATTTCCGCGGGTCTCAAAGCGCTGGCGAAAGAATTGAATATTCCGGTGATTGTTGTCGCCCAACTAAATCGGCAACCCGAACAGCGAACCGGGGGAAAACCGCGACTCAGCGACTTACGCGAAAGCGGCGCCATCGAACAGGACGCTGACCTGGTCGGCCTGCTGGTGCGGGCGGAAGTTTACGAAGAAGACGAAGAAGCACGCGTTGAGAAAGAAGGCGAAGCGGAATTGATCATCGCCAAACAACGCAACGGCCCAGTTGGGGAAATTCCCCTCACTTTCCTGAAAGAATTCACCCGCTTCGAAGATCGAGCTCGTAATGTGCGCGAGCCGGAGGAAGCGTTTTAATTGCAGTGTCGTCCCGAGGGTAAGTCGAGCCATCCCGTTGTGTTCGCTTGAAGATTTCGCTGCGGCCTCCGTTGACTTCGGTCGGGATGACCGCTAGAGCGATCGGGCCGCATCGATCACATGCTGCGCATCAATCCCGAATTCTTTCATCACTTCCGGGCCCGGTGCGCTCAGGCCGAAGCGGTGCAGGCCGATTACTTTCCCATCCAGTCCCACGTATTGATACCAAAGTTCGGGAACGCCGGCTTCGATGGCAACGCGTTTGCGACAACTCCTGGGTAACACTTCTTCGCGATATTCATCCGATTCGCGATTGAAGCGCTCCATGCACGGCATAGAAACGACCCGCGTCCCTCCGCCCAACTCTTTCGCAGCCGCGAGCGCATGCTGCAGTTCGCTCCCACATGAAAGAATAATTAATTCCAGCGGCGCGCTCTCGCGCTTTGCGATGTAACCCCCACGCCGCACACCTTCGCGCCGCAATTTCACCTCAATCTCATTCAGCATCGGCACATTTTGGCGTGTGAGTGACAGCATGGTCGGGCCGTCGATTCGCTCGCAAGCCGCAACAAAGGCGCCCGCTGTTTCCTCGGGGTCGGCCGGACGGATCAAATCGAGATGCCGGATTAGACGAAGCGCACTCACCGTCTCCACTGGTTGGTGCGTTGGGCCATCTTCACCCACTCCGATCGAGTCATGCGTGAAAATGTAAATGTTCGGGAGTCGCGCCAGCGCCGCTAGACGAATCGACGGACGACCGTAATCGGAGAATACCATAAACGTCGCCCCCGAAGCACGAAAGACTCCGTGATAAGAGACTCCATTCATGATCGCGCACATGCCGTGCTCGCGAATCCCAAAACGAATATTGCGGCCGCCGGGATTGTTGCGGGTAAAATCGCCGGCGTCCTTGATATAATTCATGGTCGAGCCGTACAGGTCAGCGCTGCCGCTGATCAAATTCGGCATCGCTTTCGCGATCGGCTGCAGCGCTTCGCCACCGGCTTTACGCGTCGCCAGCTTCGCGTCGCTCGGGAACGGCGGGATCTTGTCGAGCAAATCTGACGGAACTTTTTTGTCGATGAAACCGTCCAGCGCGCGCGCCTTCTCCGGATTTTTCTCGCGCCAGCCTTTCCAGATTTTTTCCCAGTCTGCGAAATCGGCGAGGAGTCTCTTTTTGTGGTCGGCGAAATATTGGCGTGTCTCTTTCGAAACGAAATAGTGCTCATCCGGCAGCCCCAGCCGCTTGCGCGCGGCATCAACATATTTGGCCCCGGCTTCACCGTGAGCCTTCGCTGTTCCCTCGACTTCCGGAATTCCCTTGCCCGCAACCGTATGACTAACGATGAACTGCGGTTTCCCGTTTTTCCGCTCTTTCGCGACCTTGCACGCGTCGAGAAATTCCTGCATGTCATCGCCCTGAATTTCCTGCACATCGAAGCCGTACCCTTCATAACGCTTTCGCGTGTCTTCGCTCTGCGTTTCCCTAGCCATGGCGTCGAGCGTGATCGCGTTGCAATCGTAAATCAGAATCAAGTTATCCAGACCGAAGTGCCCGGCGAACGCACTCGCTTCGGCGCTCACGCCTTCCTGAAGACAACCATCACCCGCCAGACAGAAAATGTTCTGGGTGAAAATTGGATGCTCGCTGGTGTTGAAATGCGCCGCCGCCATTTTGGCCGCCATCGCCACACCAACGGCGTTGCCCACGCCCTGCCCCAAGGGGCCAGTCGTACATTCCACCCCCGGCGTTTCAAAATATTCCGGATGGCCCGGCGTTTTCGAATGCAGCTGGCGGAATTGTTTGATGTCGTCGAGCGACAAATCGTAGCCGCTAAGGTGCAGCCAGGAATAAAGAAGCATGCTGCCGTGACCCGCAGAAAGAATGAAGTAATCGCGGTTAATCCAGCGCGGCTGGTCCGGGTTATGCCGCAGCAAATGGCCATAAAGCACGGCACCAATTTCCGCGCAGCCCAGCGGCAAACCAAGATGACCGGATTGCGACGCCTGCACCGCATCCATGGTCAGGCCGCGCGCTTCCGTCGCCGCGCGCGAGAGAGCGTCGAAATTTAATTCCATAATCTCATATAATTCGCGGCCCGAGACTCTACAAAACGTTTTTGCTGCCTTGCATTCGCGACCAAATGACGGGTGATTGTGGCAGGTGAATCGGTCCGCATTGCTCCACGTTGTCGAACGCCTCGAGAGTTTGCTTGGGAGATTGCCCGCGCCCATCCAAAAGCCGGTGCTTCATGAACTGACACCTCTGAAGGAACTTTTTTTGCAACAACGGCCGCCGCGCCTGCTTCTCGCTGGATCTGCCCGCTGGCCGATGCCGCAGATGGTGAATCTGCTTTTTAATGGGGACGCCGTTGAACCAACGAACCAAACGGTGTTCGAGATTTTTCGGTGGCAGGACATCGTTCTCAAGGATCGCGGCACCGTTTCCGTGCTTGATGCTCGTGGCGCTGATGACGAAGCCGGAGGAACCGTTCGCGGAGAGCTCGAACACGCCTCCGCCGATGCAATCATCATTATCAGCGATGGCTCCGAAGGTCGTAGCAAGGTCAGACGCAGCGCTGAAAATGGGAGCGACTGCGTCCACTGGAACGATGCCAAACGTAGCGATGCCGGAATCGTGGAGATTCACTTGGAGCCGGCCCCGGGCGCGCGTCATAACGGCGAACCGGTTAAGATGGATTGGTCGCAAAAAATTCAGCCGCAACTGCATGGCCGCGTCTGGGGCGGCTTCGAATTCTCAGGCGATCCGCGTCACACCGTGGCTGATCGGGCAGCAGCGCATCAATTCGTTTCGGTTCTTGCGAAAAAGCTGCCAAACGAATGCCGGGTCGAGATTGCGCGTATTTCGGGGGACCGCGAAGCGCAACGCGAAATCGCGAACATTCTGATCAAATCGACAACGGCCATTTGCACCGCCATCGGCGCGCAACCGATCCCGCTGGCGGATTTGCCCGTCCTTACCACGCTACAACTGGTGATGGTGTCCGGGGTCATGTATCTGAGTGGCCGGGAACGAAGTTTACGCGCCGCGACCGAATTTGTCGGGGCGATCGGCGCAAATGTCGGGGCCGGAATGCTATTGCGCGAAGGCGCGCGTGCGCTTCTAAAATTTTTCCCGGGCTGGGGAAACGTGGTGTGTGGAATGGTCGCGGGTGCTGGTACCTTCGCGATCGGCCACGCGGCATCGGCGTATTTTCTGGAGGGGGTTACACTTGGCGAAGCTCGTCGCACCTACTTGAAGGGGCGAAAGCGGAGGAAATCACGAGCGCTGCAGCTGAAATGAGACGGGCGGTTTCTGTAGCCGCTTCGCTGTGGGCAGCGAGCACGTCGCCCCGCAGGGCCACGGCTACAGGGGGCCGCGCGAAGCCTGTGAATAACTTGTGTACAAACCGGTCCTTTTCCTTGCATTTTGTTCACAGCTTTTTGTGAACAGCCGGGCGCGTTTCCCACCACTGCCGTGATCGGCGTATGAACCTCTCACAAATTCGAACAGCTCTCGGTCATGCCGGGGTACGGCCGGCCAAAAAACTCGGACAAAATTTTCTTCACGACCAAAACC
>JBKPQI010000182.1:0-6491 GCA_046733975.1 Verrucomicrobiota bacterium | reverse complement strand
CGGATCGACAGGGCGCATCGCGCGCTATGCCTGGGGCGATGATTATCACCACCTGATCGAGAAGAAGCTGACCCTGCTCGATGACTTTCTTCGTCGGCACGGCGGTACCCAGAAATGTTATGTCGACACCGGTCCAATACTGGAGCGCGACCATGCCGCAGCGGCCGGCATCGGTTGGCATGGCAAAAGCACGATGTTGTTGAACCGCGGATTGGGAACCTGGTTTTTTCTTGCGGAGATCCTGACTACACTGGAATTCGCTCCCGATCCGCCGGCAAAGGATTTTTGCGGACACTGCACGCGCTGCATTGACGCCTGCCCGACCGGTGCAATCACAGCGCCACACCAGCTCGACGCACGAAAGTGCATCTCGTATCTCACCATTGAATTGAAAGGCTCGATTCCGCTGGAACTGCGACCATTTATCGGAGACCGGATTTACGGTTGTGACGATTGCCTGAATGCGTGCCCGTGGAATCGTTTCGCCAAAGTGTCGCGCGAAACCGCATTCGCCATGCGACCAGAGCTCGCCCAGATGAAACTGCGCGATTATCTCGGACTCGATGAAGACAATTTTCGCCGGCTATTTCGCGGGTCGCCAATCAAGCGAGCGAAACGGCGAGGACTGTTGCGCAATGTCTGCGTGGCCTTGGGAAACGTGGGGACAACGGAGGACCTGGCTGCCCTGCAAAGGGCGACAACGGACGCGGAGCCATTGATTGCGGAGCACGCGCACTGGGCGATCGGACGCATCAGGCAACGCGAGGGTTGCGTGAATTCCTGAATCTGTGAACATTATTGACTGCATCTAACGGTAGTGAGCCTCAACGATTTAACTGTTAAGAACGTCTAAGGAGATCTCTTGCAGCTTCCCGCCATGCACCAGCAGGCAACCACCTCACCAGCGGCAAAGACCAGTTTGCACGAAACCCCGACCCCCGCTCCCGGGATTGTTTCACCGCGCCGGCGAAAATCGCGCCGCCGTCGAAAAATTTTGATCGCAATCGGCGCGCTGCTTTTGCTGTGGATTGTGGGCGCAATCATCAACAGTAAACGCGAAAAGCCGATTCCGGTGACGACCGATAAGGCGGTCAGGCGGACGATCATGCAGACGGTTTCAGCTACCGGGAAAATTCAGCCGGAGACAGAGGTCAAGATTTCGCCGGAAGTCGCGGGAGAAATTATCGAGTTGCCGGTCGACGATGGAATGGCAGTAAAAAAGGGTGATCTGCTGGTAAAAATCAAACCTGACTCCTATAAAGCGCTGGTCGAACAGCAGGAGGCGTCGATTAGTTCGGCCAAGGCCACCAATCTTCAGCAGAAGGCGACGATGCTGAAGGCGGAACAGGACCTGAAACGCGCCGACGACATGTATGCGAAGAAGACGATTTCCATTCAGGAATACAACGCGGCGCAGGCGGCCTATGATGTTGCGAAAAATACTTATGAAAGTTCGTTGCACGAAATCGAGCGTGCACAGGCCGGCGCCAGCCAGGCGCACGATCAACTTTCCAAAACGACGATCTATTCGCCGATCGACGGCACGGTGACGGTTCTGAACAGCAAATTGGGCGAGCGGCTCGTGGCCACCGGGCAATTCGCCGGCACAGAAGTGATGCGCGTTGCTGATCTGAATCACATGGAAGCCCGTGTCGATGTGAATGAAAACGACGTCGTGAACGTGAAGGTCGGCGACAAAGCGAGTGTGAAGATCGATGCTTACGACGATCGCAGATTCCACGGAACCGTTCACCAAATTGCCAACACTGGAAAAACTACCGGCGCCGGCACTCAGGAAGAAGTGACCAACTTCGAGGTCAAGATTGGGATCGACGACCACGATGTGACATTGAAGCCGGGATTAAGCTGCACGGCGGATATTGAGACGAACACAGTCAAAGATGTGGTCGCCGTTCCGATGCAAGCCGTGACCATTCGCACCGGCGATAGCAATTTGAGTCCGGAGGAAATCGAAAAGAAAAAACTAAAGACGGCGCAGCGCGACAAAGACGATAACAACGCCGAGTTCACTAACGAGAAAGCGGAAAAGCAGGCACAGAAGGAAGAACGCGAGAAGCTGGCGAAAGTTGTGTTTTTGAAGAAAGGTGGCAAAGCGCAACTGGTGAAGGTGACGACCGGGATTTCCGACGATACTTTTATGGAAATCAAGACAGGTATTCAGCCAGGCGACGAGATAATTTCCGGAAGCTATAGCGCGATCAGTCGGAAGTTGAAGGACGGCGCCAAGGTCACTTACGATAAAGAGTCGACGAAGTAGCAGCGGAGTAATGGAGTAGTGAGTGATGGCGTAATGCGTTTAGCTCTGAAGCCTAATACTCGAATACTTCATCCCTCCATTTCTCCATGAGTGCCGGCTTTGTTCGGCCCTCCGGGCCTCTCGTCATCGACATCGAAAACATCACGAAAGACTACGTGATGGGCGAAGAGATTGTGCGCGCCTTGCGCGGCGTGTCGCTGCAGATTCATCGCAACGAATACATCGCCATCATGGGCCCGAGCGGAAGCGGCAAGTCGACTCTGATGAACATGCTCGGCTGCCTCGATACCCCAACTTCAGGGCGTTACGAATTCAACGGCCGCAACGTCGCGGAGATGGACGACGACGAGCTGGCCGCAATACGAAATCGCGAGATCGGATTTGTTTTCCAAACGTTCAACCTGCTTCCGCGCTCCACCAGTTTGCGCAACGTCGAGCTGCCTCTGATTTACGCGGGGATTGACCCGGCGACGCGCGAAGAGATGGCTGCGCGCGCGTTGCAGGAAGTCGGTTTGGGCGACCGCATGAATCATAAACCCAATGAACTGTCGGGCGGTCAACGCCAACGTGTCGCCGTTGCCAGGGCGCTGGTGAACAATCCATCGATTATTCTGGCAGATGAACCGACCGGAAATCTCGATTCCAGGACCGGCGAAGAAATCATGGCGTTGTTCGAAGATTTATACCAGCGCGGTAACACGATTATCCTCGTCACGCATGAGCGCGATATCGCTGCGCACGCACGGCGCACGGTCCACCTGCGCGATGGTTTGATTGAAACCGACCACGCAGGATTTATCCCGGAAATTGATCTGGTTGCGTTGAATCGGCCATGATGATGCGTGGTCAAAATGTCCTGCAGATTGAGGCGTGCCCACGCGCGCTGCTCAGAAATTACCGGAAGCATAGCCGGCTCGGTCTGGGCAGCGCACGCGTCTCGCGTGTTGGCGATTGCGTCCCGCAATCGCGGACTTCGGTTGAGAATCAATGTTTTTCGAAGGAACTGAACTTCGATGCAAGTCTGTTTCGGCGAGACGCCGAAACCAACACGCGAGACGCGTGCGCTACCCGGAGATCAGAAAATGAAGCGTTTTCTTTACGAACTGACTGAGAGCTGGCGGATCGCGGTGGCGCAGATGCGTTCAAACATGACACGCTCTGCTCTAACCGCGCTCGGCGTCATCATTGGGATCATCGCTGTTACGTTGATGGGAACAGCGGTCAGCGGCATCTCCATTGGCTTCGACAACAGCATGTCGGTCCTGGGGGACGATGTTCTCTACGTCACGCAATGGCCATGGAAACAGGTGGATGACTGGTGGAATTATCGAGACCGCAAGAAAATCAAAACCGAGTACGCCGAAACCTTGAATCGCATGATCGAACGAGCGCCAAATTCCAATCTGGTCGTGGCAGTGCCGACTTCGAGCTTATTTCGCTCAATTAAATATGCCGGCAATTCCGTAGATAACGTTTTCGTCCTCGGCACGACTTCCGATTTCATTGTCACGTCGACGATCGATTGCAAAGAGGGCCGCTTCTTTAGCGATACCGAATCACGCGGCGGCGCTAACGTCGTCGTCATTGGCTATGATGTGGCCGACGCGTTGTTTCCCTCGGAAAGCCCGATCGACAAATCAGTCCTCATAAATGGACAGCTCTTCAAGGTTGTCGGCGTGAACTCACGCCAGGGTACCTTTCTCGGCTTATTCAGTTGGGATTCGATGGTGGCCGTCCCGCTGGGCGCCTTTAACAAATATTTCAGCAGTAAAAGTGAATCGGACGTGCGGGTGAAAGTGAAGGACAAACGCAAGCTCGCCGAAGCTAAAGATGAGCTAACCGGATTAATGCGCCGCGTTCGCGGCCTTCAGCCGGAAATGAAGGACGACTTTTCCGTTAACGAACAACAGGCTTTCAAGAGCACACTCGATCCGGTGAAAAATTCGATCGCCGTCGCCGGATTATTCATCACCGGCCTTTCCCTTTTCGTCGGCGCGATCGGAATTATGAACATCACCTTCGTCAGCGTAAAAGAACGAACCAAAGAGATTGGCACCAGAAAAGCGCTGGGCGCTCGACGGCGCACCATCCTGCTGCAATTTCTGATTGAATCGACTGCACTCTGTCTGCTGGGTGGATTCATCGGTTTGGCGCTGGCTTATTTCATGTGTTTCGGCATCGGCAAAGCGTTTCCCTCGTTCCCGATCCATTTTTCTCTCGGCCTGGTTTTCGCCAGCATGGTGGTATCGGTCGCAACCGGCCTTGTCTCGGGTTTTGCGCCAGCCTGGACAGCCTCGCGTCTCGATCCGGTGGTAGCGCTTAGATATGAATAATGGAGTTCCAGGCCGGCGATGTTGGCCGCCAATCGAAAAGAGGCGGCGCCGAGAAACAGCGCTCTACAATTCCACTGCCCCATTAGTCCACCGCTGAGCCGTGCAATTTAGCGAGACCATCAAAATGGCGCTTGGCTCGTTAGGGGCGAACAAGCTCCGCTCCGCCCTAACCATGATTGGGATAACCATCGGAGTGTTCTCGGTCATCTCCGTCATGACCGCAATCGGAGCATTGCAGAATTCGATCGAGAATGGGATCAGCTTTCTTGGATCAAACATATTTCAGTTTGCAAAGTTCCCGGTAAACATCGATGCCGGCGGCGGCGAAGTGAAAAAGAAGTATCAGAACCGCAAAGACATCACGTATCTTCAGGCGCAGCATTACGCCAAGTTGATGGATGGGTATGCGCGCGAGATTTGTTTCAAGAGCTTCGGACGCGATCTCAAGGCTCAGGCGGTGTACAATGGCATTAAGACCACGCCGAGTCTGCAGGTGGTAGGGACCAATGGCGGTTTTCTCGCCGCCAATGCGTTCACCCTCGGATATGGCCGCAATCTCAACGAGGAAGATGTCGATCTCGCGCGCAGTGTTATCGTCATCGGCAAAGCGATCGAAAAGCGACTCTTCCCTCACGAAACGCCGATCGGCAAAGTTATTCGCGTTGCCGGGCACACTTACACGGTCGTCGGAGTGCTGGCTGAAAAGGGCACAGCCTTTGGCCAAAGCCAGGACGATTTTTGCATGATTCCAATCACCCGGTTCTTCCAAAATTACGGCGAAGCCAAGCGCACCATTAATATTGCGACTCAATCCTTTTCGACTGACACCTACAATCGGACTTTCGATCGCGCGGTCGGCGCGATGCGGATCGCCCGTGGACTGCGAGCGACGGATCCTAACGACTTCGAGATTTACACGAACGACTCGCTCAAGAGTGCTTTCGTCAATGTTGCCGGCATCGTCAGCATCGGCGCATTCGTCATTAGTTTCATCGCGCTGGTCGCGGCCGGTATTGGCATCATGAATATCATGCTGGTGAGCGTGACCGAGCGGACAAAGGAGATTGGAGTTCGCAAATCGATCGGCGCCCGCAGCCGCGATATTCTGCGTCAGTTTCTGACCGAAGCGGTGTTCATTTCCGAGGCAGGGGGAATTCTCGGTATTTTGTTGGGAGTGCTCGGCGGCGACTTGCTCGCGTTGTGGTTGAAGGTCGACGTGATTTTCCCCTATGGCTGGGCTATAGCCGGCCTCGTGGTCTGCTCTGCCATCGGGATAGGGTTCGGTTTTTATCCAGCATATCGTGCTGCCGCGCTCGATCCCATCGAGGCCCTGCGTTACGAGTAACATCAGCCCCTCTAGCCGCCTCCCTGCCTGAGGGGGCGCGTCGCCCGCGGGGCGACGGCTACAACGTAACGGGCTTTGCTCGCGAAGCCACGGCGAAGGAAGTGCTTTTCGGCGAAGCCAAGACAGGTTTTTCCCACGAGTTTCCGAGCACACAACTTGCGCGCCGTGTGTTAAAATGCGCTCTGTTCTCGCTCTCAACCTTTTGTGCCTTCCTCATCCGCCAAGACCCTCCAGCGTAGCGTTCTTCTCATCGAAGAGTACGCCGCCCTGTCGGTTGCGATACAATCGGCGCTGACAAAATTCGCGCCGCAACATCGGTTCCATGCTGTATCTTCCCTGGCAGAGGCGCGGGAGTTTGCACTCGAGCACAAACCGGAACTGATCATCCTCGACTTCGATCCGCCCCTTCCAGGGGCAATCGCGTTCTTCGGTGAAATGAAAGGCGCCTTACCTGAGGCGCGGGTTCTCGCACTCGTCGCCGGTGTTCCATCCGATCTCATTACAGAGCGCGGAGCCAACGGCGCACTGCAATTTC
>JBKPQI010000181.1:0-10108 GCA_046733975.1 Verrucomicrobiota bacterium | reverse complement strand
GAGCTTCTCACCGTGCGCGGCAATTGCGCAGCAAAAAAGAAAGAGCAGGAAGTATCGAAGCTTCATAGACGTTGAATCGGGTTACTGGATTGTGTAGAAACCGCGAAAGTAACGCCAAATGCGCGATCTCGCTGAGAAATTTTTCCTGGCCTTCATTCCGGTTTTTGTCGCGATCGACCCGATTGGTCTGGTCGCGCTCTTCATGGGTCTTGGCCCCGGAGCGTCCCTGGAGCAACGCAAACAGCAGGCTTTCCTCGGAATTTTCACCGGTCTCGGCGTTGCCATCGGATTTATTTTTCTCGGCAAAATTATTTTCTCCGCCCTCGGCATCACGGTGGCCGATTTTCAAATCGCCGGCGGGCTCATCCTTTTGATTCTGGCCACGCGAGAACTGGTCACATTCGGCCCAGCTGATCGCGGCGGGGGAGATGACTTTGGCATTGTGCCGCTGGGAATGCCGTTGATCGCCGGGCCGGCGTTGCTGACGGCGCTTCTCATCCTGATCGATACGGTTGGAATTGTCTTCACGCTGGTGTCGCTGCTGGTGAACCTTGCCATTGTCGCCATCGCGCTGTGCAACGCCGATCGTTTCAGCCGGTGGATGGGAAAACAAGGCTTGCGCGGCGTGTCGAAAATTATTGCGCTCTTGTTAGCGGCGATCGCGGTCAGTCTCATCCGGCGCGGCTGGCAGGCGCATTAGCGATTCGATGTGCTTTACTCAGCTCTTTTCGGTTCGTCATCCCAGCGAAGTCGAGGGGTCCCGTCGCGCAACCTTAAAGCTTTCATTATCGGATCCCTCGACTTCGCTCGGGATGACATTCCATCTATTGGAGGGACACGCGCTTTCGTGTCCCAAACTTCCTCGGGATTCTGCACCAGATGAGTGAAGTAGAACCGGCTCCGGAAACCGTGGCTCGCTTGAGCCGAGCTGTGTTACTCAAATCGCTGCTGGAACTGCTATTCCTCTGTCTTGTTCTCGGTGTCGCTGGATTCAAGTATTTCAATCCGACGATACGCGGAGAGATTACGCAGGCCGATGCGGTGAGCGTCCGTGGTTGGGTGTCGAATCCGCTGGCGCCGCGCCATCCCATTCAACTCGAGCTGGTGGTCGACGGCCGTGTCATCGCGATCGTAACCGCGGACGAGGCTGAATACGCTAAGCTACCTCGACAGGGGACGCATCCGTTTGAGTTTTCATTCCAACGATTGCCCGCGGGGACACACTCAATTCAGGTTTATGTTGTCCAAACCACACCAGGCCGGGCGTTGACGTTGTTTCCAATTGCCGGCCGCGCCCAAACCTTCACCGTCACCTCGGGTCGATGACTAGCTCGTCCAGGGCCGCGTCGTGGCAAGCTGTCAATGTTGCAGAGGTAGTCTCGGTGCTTCTCACCATTTTGTTAGTTGAATGGGCGCTCACGCCCTTTGTGGTCTCGACCTGGCCGCTGGCTGGTCCACCGCTGCTGACCTTCATGCTGATGCTGTATTCGCATCGGTGTCGTGGTGAAACGGTTCAAACGCTCGGATTCAGCGGACGCCATCTTGATCGAGCGGTTCTTCTGCTTGCCGCCCCCACGTTACTCGCAATTACAGCGTTAATAGTCGTGAGTTACGTCACGCACTCGCTTCATCAGCCTGATCGATTCTGGGCCAGGCTCAGCCTGCTGCCTTTGTGGGCACTTCTGCAGCAATACGTCATGCTCGGCTTCATCTATCGGCGACTGCGCCCACTGTTGGCTGCCAATCAAACCATGATCACAACGGCCGGCTTATTCGCCTTCGTTCACGCTCCGAACATCTCGCTGATGATCCTCACTTTCCTCGGTGGACTGATCTGGAGCTTTGTCTATGAACGCTCACCGAATCTTTTTGCGTGCGCGATATCGCATATGCTTCTCAGCGCAACGGTCCTCATCACCGTCCCGGAATCAATCCTGCCCAGCATGACAGTTGGCTATCACTACCTTCTGTTTCATCATTTCTGAATTTGGTGCCGTCTCGTCTAACAATGTCTGTTCTCCCGTGTTCGGCTCAATCCGTATACTCTGCGGATAAAGCGCTGGCTACGAGCCGCGTCCTGAAAAGACAGGATGGGTTGACACTCGGGATGCTGCATTTACGGTGCGGTTTCTATGAGGTTCCCTTTGGCGCTCACGAGCAAGATCGCTGCGTACATTATTCGCCATAAAGTCCGCGGTACGAAGAAGTTCGCGACGGTCTTGCAACTTGAACCTTTGCATACCTGTAACCTGACCTGTACCGGTTGCGGCCGGATTCGCGAATATTCCACCTCATTGAAGGACATGATGCCGCTGGAGGATTGCCTCGGAGCAGCCCGCGAATGCGACGCTCCGATGGTCTCGATTTGTGGCGGTGAACCCCTGATTTATCCTCATATCGAAGCACTCGTTAACGGTCTGCTCGACCAAGGCCGGATCGTTTATGTCTGCACCAACGCCATGTTTATGCGCAAAAAAATGCGCGAATGGCTTACCGAAGAATTGCGGAGTGCGGATCGGGCATTGCGGACCGAGTTAGAAGGCAAGCTTCAGGCGTTGATCACCGAAAATTTGGTCTCAACGAAGGATGTGGAGGCCATTCGCAATCCGAAACCTGCGACAGGCAAGCCGGTCATCGCGCCGAGCAAGTGGATGTACTGGAACGTGCACCTCGACGGGCTGGAGCGGACGCACGATTTAATTGTGGAACGCGAAGGCGTGTTCAAGGAATGCATTCTTGCCATCAAAATGGCGAAACATCTTGGTTATCAGGTCGCGACTAACACCACCGTCTATAAAGAGACCGACATGGATGAAGTGGAGCAGATGCTCGATTTTATCGCCGATCTCGGAGTGGACGGCCATACCATCACACCGGGCTACGATTATGACGCGGCCAAGAAAGACATGGTGAAGCGGCTGAATCTGCAGCCGGAGAATTTCTTTCTCACCCGCAAAGCGACGATCGAGAAATTCGCCCGAATGGAAGAATGGATGAATCGCTACACGTTTTTCGGCACGCCGGTTTATTTTGAATTTCTCGCCGGTCATCGCGACCTGACCTGCTCGGCCTGGGCCATCCCAACACGGAATCTCATGGGCTGGAAAGCGCCGTGTTATTTTATGACCGACGCGCTCGGCACCAACGGCACCGGCCATTATAAAAGCTACGCCGAAATGTTGGAGAAAGTGGATTGGGACAAATATGGCGTGGTTGATGGGGTGGCGCGCGATCCGCGCTGCGAGAACTGCATGACACACTGTGGTTACGAACCTACTGCCAGCCTCGGCCTCCAAGCTAAGCGCGGAGACACTTGGAAGACGGTGAAATTTAATTTCGGTGCGAAGCCGAAAAGCCGCGGTCGCGGCAGTGAGATCGCTGCCTACAATGGCGTGAGTTCCGGTAACGGTCATCTCACCGGGAAAACTCCAACTCAGGCCGAAGAGAAGGTATCCTGATCGTTTCATGGCGACTAATTCGCCCAACCTGATTTCTTTACCGAGCGCACGGCTCGAGTCCGGCGTCGCCTACTCAGCTAACGATCCGCAGATCGCCGCGACGATGGCGCGAGCGCAGGAAAATCTTTTGCGGCAACAAAAACTGGATGGTCATTGGTGCGGCGAGCTGTTTGTCGATAGCACTCTTTGCTCCGATTACGTCCTCTATTTGCATTGGCTGGGAGAGGTCGACCGCGACATTCAGGATCGCTGCACTGAACACATCTTGCGTCGCCAACTGCCCGATGGCGGCTGGAACATTTACTATGGCGGCCCGAGCGAGATCAACGCTTCAGTAAAAGCTTATTTTGCCCTCAAGCTCGCCGGTTATTCCGCCGATCTGCCGTTCATGCGCGAAGCGCGCGCCAATATTTTACGCATGGGCGGGATCCCGCGCGTCAACACCTTCAGCAAACTTTATCTCGCGCTCATGGGCCAGTTCCCATGGAAATATCTGCCTACTATTCCGGTGGAAATGGTGCTGCTGCCGGAGTGGATGCCATTTCACATTTATAAGATGTCGTCGTGGAGCCGGGCCATGCTCGTGCCTCTAGCCATCATCAATCACTTCAAGCCGATGCGGGAGTTGTCCGGCGAAAAGCAACTCCACGAGCTCTATCCGCTTGGGACCGAGCACAAAGACTTTCGTCTTCCGCGTGATGAGCGGGTATTTACCTGGCGAAACTTATTTTTGCGCGGAGATGACGCGCTCAAATTTTTGCATCGAATTCCGTGGAAACCGTTGCGTCG
Source organism: Verrucomicrobiota bacterium (assembly GCA_046733975.1). GTDB lineage: Bacteria > Verrucomicrobiota > Verrucomicrobiia > Chthoniobacterales > UBA10450 > AV69. Next base: position 5,861 of record JBKPQI010000181.1, on the reverse strand, counting down.
GATCGCACTCGAGGCAGCAGAACGTTGGATGATCGAGCGCATCGGCGACGGGAGCGACGGCCTGGCGGCAGTCTACCCGGCAATGCTGAATGCGTTGATTGCATTGCACGCCCTGGGTTATCCGAACACGCATCCAGCTCTGGTTAAAGCAAAGAAGGATTTCGAAGGTTTGTTCGTCAACGATCCCGAGGACTTTCGGATTCAGCCGTGTCTTTCGCCCGTTTGGGATACGGCGATCAACGTCATCGCCTTGGCTGAGAGTGGACTCCCGCCTGAACATCCGGCATTGCAAAAAGCCGCCGGGTGGTTGTCGAGCAAGGAAGTTCGGATCCGAGGCGATTGGACGAAGAACAATCCGCACCCGGAAGCAAGTGGCTGGGCCTTCGAGTACAACAACGATTATTACCCGGATACCGATGACACTGCGATGGTGTTGATGGCGCTGCGTTTGGTTCGGCCGCAGGACAACAAGCCGTATGAAGAGGTATTTCAACGCGCGCTCGCGTGGCAGTTGAGTTTCCAATGTCGCGATGGCGGCTGGGGCGCTTTCGATAAGAATGTGATCGATGGGTGGCTCGAAAACATGCCGTTTGCCGATCACAACGCGATTCTCGATCCCACTTGCAGCGATCTGACCGCGCGCACCCTTGAGCTTTTCGGCTACATCGATTTCGATCGCTTTGATAGCAGCGTCCGGGACGCGCTACGCTATTTGATCAGGACGCAGGAAGACGATGGCTCCTGGTATGGCCGCTGGGGTGTGAATTACATTTACGGGACGTGGCAGGTGTTGCGTGGGTTACGCGCGATCGGGCAGGACATGACTCAGGATTGGATTTTGCGCGGACGCGACTGGCTCGAGAGTTGTCAGAACGACGACGGCGGGTGGGGCGAAACATGCGCGACGTATGAAGATCCTTCGGCGAAAGGAAAAGGTGACAGCACCGCTTCGCAAACGGCATGGGCCATCATGGGGATTTGCGCGTGCGGCGATCTGAATCGACCGAGCGTGCAGCGCGGATTGCGCTATCTCATTTCCACTCAACAGACCGACGGTTCATGGCATGAACCGCAAATCACGGGGACCGGTTTCCCGAGCGTGTTCTACTTGAAGTACGACATGTACCGTCAAAATTTTCCGCTCCTCGCTCTTGCGACGTACGTGAATTACAAGCGCGGTGTTGGTCATCCGCCGAGCTTCTTCCGCTGTAGCTAATTTCCTATACCCGTCGGCGTGACAGAGACGTTGACGCGCCCCTGTTAGCGCCGAACGTCTTAATTATGGCTTACGAATTACCGAAATTACCCTACGCATACGACGCGCTCGAACCGCACATCGACGCCCGCACGATGGAAGTTCATTACACGAAACATCATCAAGCTTATGTCACCAACGTGAACAACGCGCTGAAAGATCACCCGGAGCTGGGAAAGAAATCGGTCGAAGATTTAATCCGGGATCTGAATGCCGTCCCGGAGAACATTCGAACCGCTGTGCGTAATAATGGCGGCGGTCACGCTAATCACTCTTTCTTCTGGAAGATCATGGGTCCGAGCAAAGGTGGCGAGCCGAAAGGAAAACTGGCTGACGACATTAAATCGACCTTCGGCAGCTTCGATCAGTTCAAAGAGAAATTCGCCGCCGCAGGAGTGGGGCGATTCGGCAGCGGTTGGGCATGGCTAATCAAGAAAGGCGGCAAACTCGAAATCACTTCGACACCGAATCAGGATTCACCGTTGATGGAAGGCAACACTCCGATTCTGGGAGTGGACGTTTGGGAACATGCCTACTATCTGAACTACCAGAATCGTCGCCCCGATTACATCAAAGCCTGGTGGAACGTGGTCAATTGGGACGAGGTCGCAAAAAATTACTGACGGTCGCGCGCTGAACCTCATATTACCGGCGCGAATCCCGCTGCTCACCGTAGCCGCGTTGCTTGGCGCGGCGACGCTCTTTACTGCCGTCATCAGGCTATCAGAAACGCTACCCATAACGCCGTGGGAACCGGCGATCGCCATGGAAGGGATGCGGCTGAATGCCGGCTTACCATTGTACGAAGATGGGCATGCCACCCATATGTACGGTCCGTTGCTTACGGTTTTTCTCGGCGGAATTTTCTATCTCACCGGGTTGAATTTGCTGGCCGGTCGCATTGCATTCTCAATTCTCGCTTTTGCCCTGGCGGTTTTCGTAAGCACAATCGTTTGTCAGAAGTACCGGTTCATTTCTTTCGTTCTATTTCTCGCGATTAGCCTTCGCACGAACCTCATTTTCCTCTCTGCGCAACCGGACTGCGCGGCCGCGCTTCTCGCTATCGCCGGCCTTTTTTTTTGGGCGACGCGAGCAAATGCACGGTTCCGATTCGTGGGCTCGATCGCTTTTTTTCTTTGCTCCGCACTTTGCAAGCAAACCAGCGCCGCCTTCGCGCTTATTCCGATTGTTCACACATTGATTTGGAAGCGTACGCCACGGGAGATTGCGATTTCGGCGATTCCGGCGTTGGCGATTGTGTTAATGCTCGGCGCAATTCGTTTGCTTTTGCCACAAGTCTTCTTCGGAATGGTAACCGTTCCTGCTTCCATCACCGTCAACTACCGCCATTTATTACCGGTCGGCGGTTTTTTCATCGCGACATTTCCGATTTTCCTGTTGGCCCTTCTGGCCCGGCTTTTGTCACGTGAACAAATGGACGAACGCGAGAAATGGATCTTGTCTGCAATTGCCATCCTTGTCCCCGTCTCCATCTGGACCACATGCAAGAGCGGCGGCGGCTATAGTTCATTGCTCTTCGGTTACCTCGCAATGACCGCACTGTTTGTGGTTCAGCTCGACAGGATTTGGCAATGGATTGCGTCATTGCGTGGATTGCTAAGAGCTCTTACCGCGACCGCAGTGGCCCTTGTGATACTTGCCTCTTTCGCTATTCAATTTGATCGGGCTTTAACATTGCTCTTTCTGCGGTGCGGCGATGAAATATATTCCGAGGCGGTGGCGCAGGCGCAGCAATCACCCGGCCGTGTCGTCAGTCCGCAGGACCCGACCATCGCCTACCGCGCGACTGGTTATTTCGGGCGTTCTCTTTTCTTTGAACTGGATACCCACGCTGTAAATGGGAATTGGCCAGCCGAAATTCCAGCATCTGTGCAGCAGGAACTTGCAGATGCGAAGTATGTAATCGGCGTGAAGAGTTACGTGCCGACGCCGATGTTCGAAGCTGCCCTGACCAAAAATCACTTTCATCCGGTGGATGTCCGCGCTTTGCGCGACTCCGCCTACACGCTCTGGGTAAAAGGATCCGAATAATGGCTTTTCTTAACGAAAATTATCTTAAACTTCAGGCCGGTTATTTATTTCCGGAAATTGCGCGGCGCGTCCGCGAATTCTCCGAACAAAATCCCGAGGCCGGGAAACGACTGATTCGCTGCGGCATCGGTGATGTCACCGAGCCGTTGCCGCGCGTCGCGATCGAGGCAATGAAGGCCGCAGCCGAAGAGCTCGGGCACCGCGAAACCTTCCGCGGTTATGGCCCCGAACAGGGTTACGAGTTTCTTCGGAACAAAATCGCGCAATCCGATTACCGGGACCGCGGTGTCGAAATAAGCGATGACGAAATTTTTTTGTCCGACGGCTCGAAGTGCGATTGCGGTCACATTCTCGATATCCTGGGCGACCAAAACAAAATCGCGATCACCGACCCGGTTTATCCGGTTTATGTCGATACCAACGTCATGGCAGGTCACACTGGCCTCATCCGTGCGGATGGCAGTTACGAACGGATAACTTATTTGCCGTGCACGGTGGAGAATAATTTTGTGCCGGAACCTCCGCGCGAGCATGCGGATGTAGTTTACCTTTGTTTCCCGAACAACCCGACAGGCGCGGTGGCATCGCGCTCGCAACTCACGAGATGGGTCGAATACGCCCGAGCACACAGTGGGTTGTTGTTATTCGACGCCGCTTACGAAGGTTACATCAGCGATCCGTCGATTCCGCACTCGATTTTTGAAATCGATGGTGCGCGGGAATGTGCCATCGAGTTCCGTAGTTTTTCGAAGACGGGCGGCTTCACCGGTGTCCGATGCGGGTTTACCGTTTTACCCAAGAGTCTGCTGGCCCAGACCGAATCGGGAAAAAAATTGCCGCTCCATGCATTGTGGAACAGGCGATGGAGCACGAAATCAAACGGCGTGAGTTATCCTGTACAGCGCGCCGCCGAAGCTCTCTATTCCGAGGAAGGGCGCAACCAGATTCGCAAGCTGATCGACCATTACATGGGCAATGCGCATATGTTGCGCGAGGCAGCGAGCAGCGCCGGCTTTGCAGTACATGGCGGGACAAATGCGCCCTATATTTGGGTCGAAACCCCTGCCGGCAAAACAAGCTGGCAAACGTTCGACTGGATGTTGCGGGAATTGAATGTCGTGATCACGCCGGGCAGCGGCTTTGGTTCCAAGGGTGAAGGTTTTTTCCGTATCTCGGCCTTTAACAGCCGGACCAATGCCGAAGAAGTCGCCCGGCGCCTGCGTGGGCAGGGCGGAATTAAAAACGGCTAGCCGCGCTGCCCCTCCGCGTCATCCCGAGCGATAGTCGGGGAGTCCCGAGGCGAAATCTTGCAGGGAAATCAACGAGATCGCTGGCATGACAGATAAGAAATACTGCCGCGCTTGCACCTGCCAAATTCTCTGCTTCCGGTTTAGCGTGGCGACTTTACCACAGCTGTATCGCTTCTGCTTTCTCATGACGGGCGAAGCTGCAAAAGCCCAGGACATTTTCCAAGACACAGTCCGCGAGGCGGCGGCTGTTGCCGCCTCCGGCGAGGCGTCGCCCGATCGCTACTGGTTTTTTCGTGAAGCGCGGTGGCGTTGTCTGGATGTCGCTGCGCACAGCGTGCAACCGGAGCACGGAGCCAGCGAAGCGAGTGAAATCTCTGCCCAGGCTGGTGAACAGATCGAACGGCTCGACCCGGAACAACTCGCAATCTGGGTTTCCGCCGCACCTGAACCGCAGCGTAGCGCTCTCGCCCTGTATTATTTGGATGAATTCAGCTACCGCGAAATAATGTCGATGCTCGGGTTGAAATTGAACGAATTGTCACGCGCGATCGCCTCCGGTCGACGCGAATTTCAGGCCTGGCTCAACGCAACTGTACCGGTGGCGGCGGAGGAATGAAACGGTTGTCGCGACGCCTCCGCACCCTCGCGGAGTGTGCGCCCATTGCCAATGTGAAGGCGCCGGATCGGCGGATGCGCACTGCCGTTTCACGGGCAAAACGAACCGAGGATTTCGCCGCGCAACAATCATTTGATCGGGCGATCGCCAACCTCGTCCAGTCCATGCCGGTGTCGCACGAGATTGAAGAATGGTTCGCCAACGAAAAGATCGCCGAGGGATCGAAACGCAGTTGGAAAAAAACCGCATTTCATCCCGCAATTCTGGCGATCGGAATCGCGTTGGCTGTGATCGCGGTAGTTGCATGGATGAAATTCGATGAGCAGATGCATGCCTTCCCCGGGACGGCCACGGCGAAAAAGTTGCTGAACGTCGCGGCAATGACGCGCCCTTCAGATTTGGAGCCGATCCAGGCAGAAGCCGGAACACTCAACGATTTATTCTTCATGAAATACCGTCTTGAACATTACGATGTGCCACGGGAATTTTTCCGGCAGCGCACCATCGGCGTCCGCAAGTTCAATGACGACGAAGCCGGACAGGTCGCGCAAATCGGCCTGGCTGAAAAACGGATACAACTGTTCTTATTTCCGGCGCCGCGGGACTCGAAGACGGGAAAGCCCGAGGAATTTCAAGGCTGGCGCTACATCGATCAGGAGGGCTGGACGGGCGCAGTGCAGGCGCACAA
>JBKPQI010000180.1:0-5903 GCA_046733975.1 Verrucomicrobiota bacterium | reverse complement strand
GGTTTATCTCCGCGCCGATCCTGCTCGTTTGCAACAGATCTTTTGGAACCTGATTAACAACGCCGTCAAATTTACCCCCAAAGATGGAGAAATTAATATTTCGACCAGCAACGATTCCGAGGAAAGGTTGCATGTCGACATCGCGGATACCGGCTTGGGAATTGAGTCCGAAATCCTGCCGAAAATTTTTGATGCCTTCGAACAAGGTACACGCACGCGCTGGGGCGGGCTTGGCTTGGGGCTGGCGATCAGTAAAACGCTTGTTGAAGCGCATAAGGGAACTATCGCTGCACATAGCGATGGCCGTAACAAAGGCACGAGATTCAGTCTCATTTTTCCAACCTGCCCAAAGCCCGATGCCAACGCCGTGCCCATGATTCGGCGCCAGGCTTCGCGGCGCCAAAATATGCGTATTCTTCTGGTCGAAGATCACGAAGATACCAACAAATCAATGACCAGCCTGCTGCGAAGGCGCGGGTATTATGTACAGTCTGCCACTAGCCTCCAATCGGCGCTGGAGTTAAGTGGTAAGGAACAGTTTGATGTATTGATTAGCGATTTAGGGTTGCCGGACGGAAGCGGAATCGAGCTAATGGGGAAGCTGACCTCTGATCAGCCGCTTTTCGGTATCGCGTTAACGGGCTTCGGCATGGAAGAAGATATCCGAAAGAGCCGGGAGGCTGGATTCAAGCATCATCTCGTCAAACCAATCGACCTCACGAAACTCGATCAGCTCATACAGGAAAGCGTTACTGAGACGTGACTTGCAAGTAGAGTTGAGCGGGTCAGTGGAAATTCGGCTTAATCTTTCCGGGATGGCAGCCACGTTTTTTCCGCTGTGCTCGATCGGCTGAGCGATCCACGCGCTTTGGTCGGACAAAGCCAGGCCGTTGCTGCCGGCTTTTACCTCAACTTGGCCGGAACAATCTGGTTAACGAGTACTTCGAAGCGCGGGTTGCCGCGGAGATCATCAAGCATTGGATCGGTTCTAATCTGAGCGACGTTGGCGTCGCGTTCGCGATACGCCCGTTCCATCTCGTCAATCGCCCGCTCCTTATCGCCCAGAGCGAGATACATTAGAACGAAACTGTACGCTTGGACGTAACGCGACTTGGCCTCTTCAGTTAGGCGAACCAGGATTTTTTGCGCTTCGTCTTGCTGTCCTGCTCGCGCATAAGCCTGCCCAAGCAACGCCAGAACAGACGGATCGTCGTTCAGCTCGACTGCCTTGCTATATTCGGCAACAGCCTCCTTGAGCTGGCCCTTGGATTGCAACGTTGTACCCAAGACCCAGTGAGCGAAATAAAAGCGAGGATCCATCTCGATCGTCTTGTGCAAGTGGGCGATGGCTTCATCGTAGCGGCGGGCATAAAAAAAGTCCTGGCCAAGGTCAGTGTTGATAACTAACGAGAGCGGATCCAGCTCAACGGCGCGTCTGCCCTCAGCGATGGCGCGATCGAATTGCCCAAGCGCCGACAAAACTCCATTCGAAAGCCAATGATGAGCGGTGGCGTAGTTCGGGTTTAACTCGATGGCGCGCTCAAATTCTTTGACTGATTGCTCGAAGTCGAAATCGTAGTAGGCAAGCGAACAAGCGAGCGAGGTGTGGGCTTCCGCTAGCGTGTCGTCGAGCTCGATCGCTTTTTTCGCCGCCGCTATCGCCTGCGGAAAAGAATCCGCAGGAGATGCAGCTCCGTACTGGCTCAAAATCAGATAAGCATCGGTCAGTCCGGCATAAGCAGGGGCGTAGCCGGGATCTTTATCAAGCGCTTGATTGAAGTAATCAATTGCTTTCCTCAGGTCAGCACCGGTGCGCTTGTTCCAAAAAAATCGGCCTTTCAAGTAAAGTTCATATACTTCCCGATTTGCAGCCGGACGTTTGGTAATCGCGGCCCTTTCTGCACCGGTTAATGTTGCCTGCAACGTTTTCGCAATAGTTGTCGCGATGTCGCTTTCGACCCCGAAGATGTCTGTCAATTTCCGATCGTATGTCTCGGCCCACAGATGCGTATCGTTGGCAGCCGTGATCAACTGCACGTTAACGCGCACCTGATCATTTTCTTGCTGGACACTTCCTTCCAAAAGATTGGCGACGCCGAGTTGGTGCCCAATTTGAGAGGAACTCTGAGAGGTATGCTTGTAACGTTGTGTCGACGTTCGCGAGATCACTTTAAGATCCGCAATTTTTGAAAGCCGGGTGAGAATTTCATCCTGGATTCCATCGGCAAAGTAGGCACTGGATTTTTCCTCACTCAAGTTCTCAAAAGGCAGCACAGCGATGGATTTTTCACTGGTTGGAGATGGGCGAGGGACGAAGAAAAAAAAGTAGACAAGCCCTCCGGCGGCAAGCATTGCCGCCGCCAGCATGAGTAACACGCCGCGCTTATGACGATTGATTCGGCGGACGACAACTCCGGCACCGCCGGAACCGGCTAGTTCCATTTCGCTCTTGAGAGTATGGAGATCGGCGAGCAGTTCCCTCGTCGTCTGGTAGCGGTCCTCTCTATTTTTGTGCAAAGCCTTTTGCAGAATCTCGTCGAGTTTCGGCGGAACATTGGGCAACACGCCAGATAAGGATGATGGCTCCTTCGTCAGGATCGAGGCGATGCAGTCGCTCGGCGTCTCGCCTGTGAACGGCGGAATTCCTGCTAACATTTCGTAGAGGACGACACCAAGGCTCCAGATATCGGAACGCGCATCAACCTTCTGACCGCGCGCTTGTTCCGGAGACATGTAGCGCGCCGTTCCTAATATGGAACCGGGGCGCGTTTGGAACATGGCTGTCGTTGCGAGTTCATGATCTTTCGGTGTCGACGGCCCTTCAGCCAGTTTGGCAATTCCAAAGTCCAGCACCTTTGCGTATCCATCTGGTCGGATCATAATGTTCTCGGGCTTGATGTCCCGATGAACGACCCCGGCTTCGTGTGCGGCCGTCAAGGCCGAGGCGACTTGCACGGCGATTTCCAAAGCATCGGATGAAGTCATTCCCCCGAGTGCGAGAGACGCTCGCAGGGTAACGCCTTCGATGAACTCTGTGGCAATGAAATGCCGGTCTCCTTCAGCGCCGATTTCGTAGACCGTCAGAATATTCGGATGATTCAGGGCCGAGGCAGCGCGCGCCTCGCTCTCGAAACGACTCAGTTGCGTTCTGTCCGAGGTCAAACGCTTCGGTAGAAACTTGAGCGCAACTCTGCGCCCCAGGCGCTCGTCTCGCGCCAGATACACCTCGCCCATTCCGCCGACGCCAATGAGAGACTCGATCCGATAATGACCGATCAATTCTCCTACCGTCGCGCCGGCCCTGTCGTCCGCCAGAAGGTCGAGAACAACCTGGGCGGCCGGAGATTCGATAAAATTCTCTGAGCGCTCATCACAAGCGATCAACGATTCCACTTCGCGGCGCAAGCCGTGGTCGCCATGACAAGCTTCTTCAAGGAACTTCGCTCGCTCTTCAGGTGTGCGTTCAGCGGCCGACTCGAACAGATCGTTGATCTGGCGCCAGCGCTCAGGGCTCATCAGGTTCTTCTCCGCTCAGCGCTCGGTAAAGCCAGGCTTTGGCTATCCTCCACTCCCGCTTCACAGTCCGGTCAGACAGTTTCAGGAATGCAGCGACCTCTTCGACGTTCAAACCGCCGAAATAACGCAGTTCAACGATCTGACTCTTACGCGCATCCTGGACCGCCAATCTTTCCAGTGCTTCATCCAGCGCCAGCAGTTCTTCCGATCGCTTTTCGGTCACGAGCGCCGCGTCATTCAAGGATACCTTGAGCGCGCCGGCACCGCGTTTAAGCGACGCGCGTTCACGCGCATAATCGACAATGATTCGCCGCATCAGTTGCGCGGTCGCAGCCATAAAATGGGTGCGATTCTGCCAGTTCCGCCTCGGATCATCGACCAGCCGCAGGTAGGCCTCGTTCAACAGCGCCGTGGTTTGCAGGGTATGGCCAATTCGTTCCCGGCTCATGTAATGATGCGCCAGCCGATGCAGTTCCGGCTGCACCAGCGGGATCAGCCTGCCGAGGGCGCCTTCGTCACCACCGCTCCAATCCTTGAGTAGTTGGGTGACCTGTTGCTGTAAAGGCGAGGGCGTCGTCATACGGCCTGCTCGACGCCGTCGATTCTACCACGCTCCCAAGGTTTTGCAGCACAGCCTCGATCAAAAAATGCAACCTGGTGGCCCCTTCCAACCGCGCTTTCCGCTTTAGCAGATAGGAACCGGTTCGAGAAACACGCGCCGGAAAGCAAAAAACGAAAACAACAACTCAACGGAAATAGAAAGAATGGAGAAAAATATCATGAAAAAACATTACCTCTCGCTGGTGATCGCCAGCTTTAGCTTAACGCTTCTTTTGAATACAGGGACGGCTTCAGCCGATCTCCATGTGTTCGAAACGTCCGGGGCTACTCCCGCAGACATCCAGTCAACGGTGAATGCCTTCAGGGCTCATTTGGGACACAACAACGGCATCGGCGGCACGTTTATCGGCGGACGCCGTGAGATCAATTGGGATGGTGTTCCCGATCAGTTCGCGGCACCAAACCTGATGCCGGCGAACTTCTTCAACAGCAACTCGCCGCGCGGGGTTGTCTTCTTCACTCCTGGAAGCGGGTTTCAAGTAAGCGCCAATAGTATCAATCCAACAAACACTCCGGTGAGGTTTGGAAATCTTCGCGCTAACTTTCCCAACATCTTTAGCACGTTCAGCCCGCAGAGGCTTTTCACTGCTTTGGATAGCAACATCACGGAAACGCTCTTCTTTATTCCTGGCACGACGCAGCCAGCAAGGACGAGAGCTTTCGGGGTCGTATTCACCGACGTGAACAATGCCGGCAGTACTACAATCGAATACCTGGATGTGAACGGCAACCTGCTCTTTAGCCGGGACGTGTTACCCGGACCTGTTCGCGGCAGCTTGTCATTTCTCGGCGTTATATTTGATAGACCGGAAGTTTTCCTGGTCCGAATTACCTCCGGCAATTCTATTCTGAAAACGCCCACCGCCATGACCGACTTCGCCGCGGCGGACATCATTCAAGATGCCGTTGTCATGGACGACTTCATCTATAGCGAGCCTCGACTTCTGCCATAGGTCGCGTCCGAACAAATCCGATTGGATTCGCCGCTCATAGGCCCGAGTCACCTGCGCACTCGCTGCTACTGGCAGCGAGTGCGTCGCGCTACGCCAAATGTCATAGACAGGCGTATTCAATTCGCGGGACGTGTTGTCTGAAGGAATGCATAGAACTCTACGTTTGATTAGATGCTTATAGCCACACGAATTATTGAAAGTCTGACCCTAGATCTGGTGGAATGGGTAGCACGCAAGAAACGCACCTACGCGGCAACGACGGACGCGTGGCGCATCTCATGCCCCAGGCTGCCTGTCTGGGAGCATGCGACCCGCCGTGGATTGGTAGAAACGACTTCGGCCAATGGCCAGCGATTGGTTCGGGTGACGCCCGCAGGTCTCGCTCTGCTTAGAGAAAAAAGACCGCAGTCCTACGAGCAACTGCAGCGACACATGAACGGGTAGAAACGCATTGCTTACCATGACTCGGGTGCGCCGCGGCCGAGTCAAAACTGTCAAAACTGACGACTCTGACCTATTTTAGTCATGATGAAACGAGCGCCGCGAAAGCGATCAACAAGACCAAGCTCAAACCGATGAAAGTGATTTCCGTGAACGTCGGCTTGCCGCGAGAGATCGACGTGAACGGAAAAACTGTGCGGACATCGATCTGGAAAAACGCAGTACAAGGTCGCGTTCATGTCTCGACCCTGAACTTGGACGGGGATCAACAATCGGATCTTACCGTGCACGGCGGCGTCGACAAAGCGGTCTACGTATACCCGAGCGAGCACCTGTCTCTTATACACATCTCCGAGCCCACGAGACATACAT
>JBKPQI010000179.1:0-4408 GCA_046733975.1 Verrucomicrobiota bacterium | reverse complement strand
ACTCGTACCAGCGAATCGCGCCATGCTTAGGCTTACTCGGACTGCCTGTAACCGTAATGTTAGTGACGAGCGATTCTTGTAAAGGGCTTCCTCCGAAATTGCGATACGCCAAACGGTACATCAATCGGAAATCGAGGTTGTCGAGGTAGTCAGTCGGAGTGGCCGGTGCCGGTTGCGGCACGCAGTCACGATAATCGTTCGCGGCCGTAGCGTTAACGCACGGCGCGGAGTCCCACGTAACCGGAATCTGGGTTTCCGTCAGCGTCATGGTCGCGTTCGCGCCCCACGTCACCTTCACTCTGGTGCAGTCGAGCTTGTTGGTGGTGCTCGGATCGGGTCCGATGACAAAGGCTGCTTCGCCTGCCGGTGGCGGCGTCAGGCTGTCCAGGTCAGATGGAATCATTCCGTCCTGCGGCTTGTTGCCATACTTCTTCAAATCTTTCTGGAGTTGGCGAGCGGGGAGGCCCTGCAACATCTTGTCCCGTTCGAACGCAAACACTCGCCCCGTGATATGGATCGTACCAGCTGGGTTAAACACGCGGCCAGTCATATAGTAGGCATCCGGCCACACGCCGGTCTTCGGATAATCGACAAAGTTTGCCGGGTCGGTGACGAAATCGTAGAGGTACCACGACCCGGTGGCATCCTCAGTGGCGGATACCGCGATGCACTGGTGCGAGAAATCAGGACTTCCGCCAACCAGGAACTGGGAGACAACCCAGCGGCCACTTAGAATGTCGTAGGAAACTACCGGATCGCCATCATTATGGATGGCGCATTCGCCGCCGAGTGGCTGAAAAAGAGTGTTGCCGGCAGCCGGCCCGTAAAGTAGTGCGCCCGTCGTTTTATCGAAAACAGCGAAACTCGCATTGTTCCACTGCACATACTGTTTCGCACCGACCCGGCCATTGGTATCCGGGGGGTTGAACTGGGGAGCAAATCCTGGAATTCCCACGCCAACGCCTTCCCAGCTCAGTCCCGTTGCCGTAGGCGCTGAGAGAGGAGAGCCAGCAAAGGTCTGAGCGGTTGTGTCGGGACCGTTGGTATTGACCGGAGCCTTCACACGCACAGGCTCGATTTCAAAGCGCGCCGGAGCCAATTCTGGCGGAATCGCTTGCATTTCTCGGAGTGGAACGGTCCGAACCGGATTGACCGGACGGAGATCATGATGGGCACCTCGATAAGGGGCAGTCGCACCCGCTTGGGACGTTGCCTGCGGGCGTTCTCCGGATCCCTTAACAATCGGTCCGTTTCCAGCTCGGGCCGTCGAGGAGACAGATGCCGGTCCAGCGCCAAAGGCGAACAGCGCGAGCAGCGCGCCGCTTAACAACAACAATAGCGAGAAGCCGAAGAGAAGGCGTCGATTAATGAATGCACGGCGAGTAAATGAGTTTTTTATCATTTTAGTTAAACCTTAGGATGGAGCTTGCGATCGAGTTTATTGCTGCCTTGGCCGGTCGCCCCCTATAAGCATTTGTGTTTGCGGTTGGTATGAGAACTCGTGAGGAATGTGGAAATAACAGATTGCCAACTGCAGGTCAATCATTTTTATGAAAAAGCTCATAAAAATGGCGTAAAAAGGCTGATTGACGGCAGGAAACGCCGGTTTGTCCACGGCCGATCCCGGTGATGCGGCGCGCGATCGCAAGGACAAGTACGTTCCCGTCTCTTGTCTCGTGCGGTTACTGCATTCCGGAGTCGCAACGCCACTCGACCGTCGTCATTTTGCCCGCCTCAACGTCGATCTCGAATGGGCCGCAGGGCCGCGGGAAGCGATATTCCGCCAGTGATACAGCATAGTGGCCTGGCTTGAGCAAAAGTCGAAACCGCCCTTCACCATCTGTTGTAAAAGTTGTCACAGTCCGTTTCTCGTTAGCGACGGAAAAAACCGCGTTTGGCAGCGGCGCCACGTTTGGAACCTCAGATCCTTTTCTAATTGGGCCGGGACGAATCGGACTGACTGTAACAGTTCCTTTAATTCCGGTACTCCGATCAGGATCGGATGCTGCAAAGGAAAGAGGGGCGTTCATAAGAAGCGCGAGAAGGAGCGCGAAGTTGCCATGTGACATTGGCCAATTTAGTCGCGCGGCCTGATATTGCATCCAACGGTTTTCACCTCTGCCTTGATAGTGACACTACTCGCGGGTTGCTTCGCGGTCGTGGCGAACGTTCGATGCCGTTTTGCGTTCCGTCTACGGGGTAAACGGCGCCCAGAATCCGTCGTCAGCAACGTCAGACAATGAGGCGTAAGTTTCGGACGGAACCGTTGGAATTTGATCAACTGTCTGCGAACCGTAATCGTGCCCCAGCACATCTCTTCCCGTCGCGCAAAGCTGTGTATCGTTTTTCAGGTACGCCGTCCAGTCAGTGACTGACACAGGCGAGCCCGGTTGCCGCTGGGTTTCAATCGCATACTGATCAACGGCTGCTTCGATGAGCCGGAGATCATCCTTCACGCGCGAGGCTTGTGCTCGCTTGCGTGCCCTAAGCAGCCCGGGAATCGCAAGAGAGGCCAGTAGGGTAATAATCGCAACCACGATCATAATCTCGACCAGAGTAAAGCCGTCCGGTCGTGTTCGGTTGGGGCAGATGTTTGCTGGCATATTTGCAGTCAGGATCGGGATGGGGACAGTCAGCCAAGAATAAGCAGCTTCGATGCTGAAAAACCAAAGAAGTACATAGATTCACGGGTGCAGGCACTTACAAAGAATGGATCTGGTGGTTGTGGAAAAAGTGCAGCTTGGTCGGTGAGTTGTCCCACTTTTGCTGTTCCAAAGTTCGAACCGGCGACATCTTGGAACTCTGAACCCTCTCAACCAGGAAAAATCCGTCCTGACCCACCCTGCTAGGGGCATAACCTCTGCTGCTTTTCTGTCGCGAGATGGAGTGCAAAGAAGGGGAGACGAGGGAAGACGTGGATACCGGCGTTCAGCCTTTCTGGCTAAGAATCGTCCTGCGCGCGGCGTTGCTCGCTTTGGTTGGTATACCTGCCGAGGCCTTCGTAACTCAGCATTGGCGTTCATGGTCCGAATTTCGTCATTGGCTAACGGAAACGCAGCCGACGACGGGTTATGCGATTGAAACGACGGCGACAAAAGCTGCGCCGGCAGTGATTCACCCCGTAACCAAAGTAACTCCTACTGCGACCACCCCGATTACAGCCGATATGGCCGCAAGTCCATTGCGGTCGGTCGCCGACCCGCCAGCGGATTTGCAACTAACGACAATACCAGCGGGCGCAACCTTCGCAGTTTCTCCCGGAATTATCGCCGATAAGGCGACTCCCGCTTCCGCGCCTTTACGGACTGGGATAGCTCCTGGTACAGCCGAGGATCTTCGCGCGGGAAATTACACAATTTTTTTTCACAAGGAGGGCTGGCCGGACAGCCGGGCCGAAGTCCAGCTGCAAGCCGGCGAGGTTCGTCCCCTCGAGTATGCATTTTTTCATGGCGACGTTACGATCACGAGCGTTCCAAATGGCGCGGAGATTCTTTGCGGCAATGTTTCCCTTGGGTTCACGCCCTTAACGGCTTCTTTGCCGGCCGGAAATCAAGTGCTCACTGCCCGCCTCAAGAATTATCCGGACCGCACCCAAAAGGTTACGGTTAATCAAAACGCCACTTCCACGATCGAGTTTCAAATGCGCGTGCGCCGGAAGGCGAAACCAACGCCGACGCCATCCTTCCTTGCAAAAGTCGGCGGCAGCTTGAAACGTCTTTTCGGGGAGAATTCCACACCTCCGCCGCGACGAAAGCGTTAAGCTGCGAAGTGCTGCTTCAGTTCCTGCTGCTTCTAGCGCCTTTGGTTTGGTATGTAATTACATGTTGGCAGCCCGCGTCGCTCCGCCGTATTATTTCGCCATGGCGGACATAGATGCCAGTGAAAAGGCGCTAGTCGAGAAAGCAATGGAATCCGAGCCGGTGCGGGGCGAGGACCTGTTGGATTCGGCAGACTTGAAGCGCAAGTTGGACGACGCTAAAAAGGCGCTTCGCCCCGAAATGCCCGAAGGCGACCCTTCCGATGCACCAAAGCCTTGACGAGCTGCTGGCGCGAAGGAAAAGGAATACCTTTAACGCGCCGTAAGGTAGTAGAGAGCGTCCGGTCCCTAACAAGTGACAGAACCGTCGCCAACGGTTTTCATTTCCCAAAAGGCGTTCGAGGCTGCGGGCATATAGCGAAACGGGCCGGACAGAATCCGGCCCGCAAACGCTAACCAAACACCCACGCTAAAATTGGCTTTATTCGATTGTCGAACATTCGCTCACCTTTGTCTATAAAAACTAGAATCAATCAAGGCCGACTCCCAAAATAGGCCTGGAAAGCTTCGGGGCGCCACGGCGTGTTATATGACATATAGCAAACGTAATTTGTTACCTTTGCCGCAAAAGCGGCTTGGCAAGTCTCAACC
>JBKPQI010000178.1:0-3949 GCA_046733975.1 Verrucomicrobiota bacterium | reverse complement strand
ATTCCAGACACGCTTCGAGTAGGAGCTTCTCCTTGAACGGATCGCCGACCTGAACTGCGGGCCGGTCTTGACGCGATTCTTCTGTCAATTCGCGCGAGGCAAACGCTGCACCCGCGAGGCCGTCGCGTCCCGTTTCAGCTCCCACATAAAATACTGGATTGCCAACACCGCGCGCCGCCCCGCGTGCCAGTTGTTCGTGGCGCAAAACTCCAAGGCAAAAAACGTTCACCAATGGATTACCCTCAAAACTTTCGTCGAAATAAATCTCACCACCAATCGTAGGAACGCCGATGCAATTGCCGTAGTGGGCAATGCCGGAAACGACACCGGTGAAGAGCCGGCGATTCGCCGCTATTTGCGATTTGCGATTGGCGATTTGCGATTGGTCACGCTTTTCGCTTGCATTGCGAGCCGGCCAATTCGCAATCCGCAATCCGCAATCCGCACCGTCCGTAATCGGCCCAAACCGCAGCGAATTGAGACAGAATTCCGGCCGCGCACCCATCGTGAAAATGTCCCGAATGATTCCACCTACTCCGGTAGCTGCGCCCTGGAAGGGTTCGATCGCGCTGGGGTGATTGTGCGATTCGATTTTGAATGCGATCGCCCAACCATCGCCGATGTCGACGACGCCGGCGTTTTCCTCGCCCGCTTTCACCAAAATATCTGGTCCCGTCGTCGGAAATTTTTTCAGTTCGCGGCGCGAATTTTTGTAAGAACAATGCTCGCTCCACATCACCGAAAAAATTCCGAGCTCGGTGAAATTCGGCTCCCGTCCAAGAATCTTTTTTATGCGCGCGAACTCCTCCGGCGTGAGTCCGTGCTGCGCCACAACTTGTGGTGTGATTTCGGGATCGAGAACGGTGGTCGGCATCGATGCACGCAGATTAGCCAAACTGGGCGTGCGCTCAAATCCTCCCTCATTCTCATTCCGAGCGGAGTCGAGGCTGCAACGCAGCCGACGGAGGTCGGCGAGGCCAGGCTTTCCGAACCTCTCGGAAGCGCCACCATCTAAAGCTTTTAGCAATTTCTGCGAATAGACGAAGCCCGATTCCGTCTAAATATGAAAGCCGCGATTGATACCGCGGCCATGCCTGGGCTACAAGCCCGAGGCGCAACTTAATAACACTGGAAAGAGGATTATGAATAAAAGTCTAATCACAATGGCTTGCGCGCTGGTCGCACCAATTGCGTTCGCGCAGACAAGCACAACTACAACAGAACAGACAACGTCAACGGCACCTGCCACGACGACGACAACTCAGTCGACGACCTACGAGAGTGGGACCGTGACTACTTACACGCCTGGCAAAACCATCGTGGTCAAAGATGAGCGCGGCGGACCGGTAAGCTTTGCCCTCGGCACAGCGGCTCGGATCGTTGACGGCGCGGGCAAAATCGTGACCGCTCCGTTGCGCGCGGGCCAGAAGGTGCGCGTGTATTACACCGGCAACGGCGACACCCGGACGGTTGAGCGCGTTCAGGTAGAAGACTAACAACTAACAACGTGGCACGGGCTTTCAGCCCGTCGGAAAGCCACGAAAAAATTCGAAGCCGCAGGGTTCTTCATGAATCCTGCGGCTTTTTTTGCGACATACGCTGGTATGGCGGAGTCAAAACTTGACGGCTTTAAGCCGTCAAGTTGCGTCCAAGCTTAGAGGGAGGCGCGTTGCCTGCCGTAACCACCGAAGGCGGGGTCAGGTCCCTAAGTTTTTCGGCCGGTCGATCTACCCAACTTGCGTTTCCCTGTGAAATCAGAGAACGTCTATAGTGGCATTTGACCTGAAAGAAATCATCGCCGCCCGGCTCGGGGAGAATTACGAGCTGCACCATCGTTACATCAATCGCACTCTGGTCGCAGCCCAGCGTGTCATTGGTTTCGACAAGGTCTATGCCCGTGCCGAAGGCGCTTATCTCTACGACATGGATAATAACGCCTATCTCGATTTCTTGAGTGGCTATTCCGTGTTCAACATCGGCCGGAATCATCCGGTCGTGAAAAAGGCGATTCGCGACGTCCTCGATCTCGATCTCCCAAACATGGTCCAGATGGATTGCTCTCTCCTGAGCGGGCTACTGGCGGAAGCAATCGTGAAACGCACACCGCCTCATCTCGACGCCGTTTTCTTTTGTAACTCTGGAACTGAAGCGACGGAAGGCGCGCTCAAGTTCGCGCGCGCCGCGACCGGTAAGAAGCGCGTGATCTCGCTCGAAAGCGCATTTCACGGATTGAGCATTGGATCGTTGTCGTTGATGGGCTGTGACAGCTTCACTGAAGGGTTCGGCCCGTTGATGGACGAATGGGATACGCGCATTCCGCTGGATGACATCGCCTCGCTCGAGCGCGAATTGGCCAAAGGCAACGTCGCCGGCTTCGTCATCGAGCCGGTGCAAGGCAAAGGTTGCAAGTCGCCCGCAACAGATTTCTTCCCGCGGGCACAGGCTCTTTGCCGGAAATACGGTACACTTCTCGTTAGCGACGAAGTCCAGTGCGGCCTCGGGCGAACCGGCAAAATGTTTGGGTTCCAGCATTGGAATCTGGAGCCCGACATTATCACGCTCGCGAAAACATTGAGCGGCGGTTACGTGCCCTGCGGCGCCATCGTTACGCGAAGAGAGATTTACCAGAAGACGTTTAGTCGAATGGACCGGTGCGTAGTTCATTCAACGACTTTCGGCCGGAACAATCTCGCCATGGCCTGCGGACTGGCTGCGCTCGAAGTGATCGATCAGGAGAATTTGGTCGCGCGCGCTGCGGAAATGGGCGCTCAACTGATGGAGCGGATCGACGCGTTGCGCGCCAAACACAGTTTCATCAAGGAAGTGCGCGGAAAGGGGTTGATCATCGCGATCGAGTTCCACGAGCCCACAGAGTTCAAGCTCAAGATGGCGTGGAAACTCTTGCACAAAGTCGACAAAGTTTTATTCGCGCAGATGATCGTGACCCAAATGTTGAGTAAACATCGGATCCTTACTCAGGTCGCGGGGCACGCCATGGACGTGCTCAAGATTTTGCCGCCACTCATCATCGGCGAAAAGGAGATCGCGTTGTTCGTGACCGCGCTCGACAACGTCATGACCGATTGCCGCAAATTCCCTGGGCCGATGTGGGAACTCGGCAATAACTTCGTCCGTGCCGCGCTCGGTTCGCGGAAGTCGGCGGAGCCAAAACCTGTTTCAGCGTAACGGCCGACGAGAATTGTCGTTGTCGAGTCGAGGCGGTTTGGTCAAGCTGTCGCCATGCTAATCCGAGCTCTGACTATTTTTGCAACAATGGCGGCGTGCATTGCGTCTGTGCACGGCCAGGACCCGGCTGTTGTGAATGCCAGGACAATCAAGGTGCTGTTCGAGAACGATCGTGTGCGCGTGATGGAAGCCAATCTGCCGCCGGGCGTGAAGGAGCAGGTGCACTCGCATCCGGCTTACGTCATTTATGTTTTGGAAGGCGGGCGATATCGCAACTACGCCTCGGATGGCAAGGTCACGGAAGGCGAGCTAAAGACGGGTGAAGTTTTGTTTCGCGAGCCATTGACCCACGCTGCGGAAAACATTGGCGACAAACCGCTGCACATGATTCTGGTCGAGCTGAAAGGCGAAAAGAAGGAAGGCGCGTCGACTTCTCGCTGAAAACGTGCTGAGTGTGCGCTGTCCCTAGCGCAAAAGGCAGATCCGCTGAGGACACGGACGCTACAACAGGAAATCTCTCAGAGTAGCGTTACAGAAATGTAATGGCGTCGGCTCAAATATTTGCTCGCCATTTGCATCATTCCCGTTAGCATCGGATCGCCCTATTTATGTCCTTTACGTCTCCGCGATTGCCGGCGGCGCTAATTGCAGTAACTTTATTGCTAGCCGCCTCGGGTCCGCGCCTCCTTGGCTATGCTGTCGAAGGTCAGTCGTGGCCGACGGGCTCCGCTGTCGCAATACGACTCGGCCTCGGTGCGCCTAA
>JBKPQI010000177.1:0-7490 GCA_046733975.1 Verrucomicrobiota bacterium | reverse complement strand
TAACAGCTGTGCAAATTTCCGTCGAGAAATCGAAACCGTATTCATTTGAAACCTCCGTCTGAGTGATACGCCCGATGCAGGCGAATTGCGAGAGAGAAAGCGTTAAATTATCGAAACGGTTGGCGCGGACTTTTAAAGATAACCGGCGACAGGCGACCGACAACTTAACGTTGCCGACCTAACGTTTGGATGTTCCAATATGGATCATCGTAACGCTACGCGAGCCTCTAAGATCACTCAGCCGGGTTTCGCCCCCTGCCGACAAAAAGTTAAGCTGTTGCCGAATCGTCTCGCGGCGCGTCTGCCGCAGGAGGTGGCTCTCTTTTCTTAGGCGTGTAGCTCGAAGCCGAATTCAAGGCAGCTTCGAGAATGGGGAGAGCAACCGGCTTCGCCAGAATCGCCATGGCGCCAGATGCCTCCGGCTCGACCGGAGCGCTCCAGCCTGAAATCAAAATGACGCGAGCTTTCGGGTCCTTTGCCAGGATATATCGGCAGGCGGTGATGCCATTAAGCCTGGGCATTCGATAGTCCATCAGCACGACATCCGGACGGTGCCGGTCATAGGCTTGTATGGCTTCCATCCCGGTGCTCACGACCTCGACTACATGGTGGTGACAAAGACCAACCATTTCCGCGAGCGAAGTTCCTACGCTTTTTTGGTCGTCTGCGATCAGGACACGCATACGCCCCTCATAGGGAGAAGTTTTCATGCCAGCGGTGGACGATACGTTTATTTTCTAGAATTTAGGGTTAGTAAACGGGGGATTACGCCGGGAGCGCGGATAAAGCTAAAGATGCAGGCCGCCAAACACACCCGAACAGCGCCACTGATGGAGGGCGTCGCGCTTGTACAGCGCGTGTCCCTCCAACCTTGCCGCCTTTCAGTGCGTTTGATGAATAGTTGCGGTCGCAGGTGCCGGATGACTGTCCGAGTGGGCGTGCCGGTACTGTTTCACGGCGAGGCCGATCAGAATCGCAAGCATAACGAAGCACACGACCCGTTTTTCCTCAGCCGTAAGAACGAACATCAGCTCCGGCGCGGCTTCACGTGAACAGCTGGAAAGTGACCGCGCACATTCGCATCGTAAAATTGGGCCTTGGACGGCGCATCCAGCAGGTCGCGATACACCTCGGGCGGCACACTGCTGTAGCGATAGATGGCGCCATTGACAAACTCGACTTCGAGCGCGTGCAGCCGCTTGCTATAACCGACGGCCGCGAGTGCGTGCGAATGGACCGGCTGGCGCGCGATTCGGGAGGTGATCTGGCGTTGATCTGCGGCCGATGTGGGACCAACCGCTAATAGCGCGATGAGAATGAAACAAGCGTTCCGAATCACAATTGCTTCAACAATCCTTTCCAACGCGCCCAGGCATCGTCGCGCGCCTTTCGATTTTCTTCATTAGCGTCAGGCTTTTCGCCTTCACGCATAAACCCGTGACCCGCCCCGCTATAAATCACCGGATCGTATTTCTTGTTCGCTCGGTCCATCAATTCCTGTGCGATCGGTATCGTGGCATTAACGCGTTCGTCATTCCCCGCGTAAAAGCCGAAAACCGGACAAGGTATGTTTGCGACTTTTGACGGATCATCCGGCGCGGTTCCGTAGAACGAATACGCAGCCTTCAGCTTGGGATTTATGTTTGCGTATTGGAATACCCAGCCGCCGCCCCAGCAAAATCCGCACACCGCCAGCGTGCCATTGCCGGACGGAATTTCGAGCGCGTAGTCAGAGGTGGCATCCAAGTCCGCCTTGATCTGCGCATCGGGTAATTCCGAGATCGCTTTCCGCGCACCATCGATATCGGCGTAAGTGTGGCCGCTAAGCAGGTCCGGCGCGATGGCAATAATACCATTCTCCGCCAGTTGATCGCACAAACCACGCACCCAATCAGTAAGGCCGAAAATTTCGTGAATTACGACGAGGATCGGCGCCTTGTCCTTTCGTTCGGGATAAACCACGAACGCTTTTATCTTGCGATCACCCGACTTAATCTCGACCCAATCGGCATGGCGCGAGGAGCTATTGAGTCGCGCCTTTGCCCAGTCCTGTGCCAGAACTGGCGAGATGTGAAGGAAACCTATCGCTGCGACGAATCCAAGTGCATTAAATGTTTGACGTTGCTTCATTGTTCCTTCCACCGGTCAGGGTTCAGGTTTGAGGGTTCAGGGTTCAGGGTTCCGAAGGCGGTCACACTCTTTTTCATTGCTCCAATACTCCATTACTCCATCAGACGGCGCTGCGCGCTTCCGCCGCCCGACCTTGACTAAGCAACGCATCGATGCTCCAACGCCCCGGGCCGTAGAAGAACACGAACAGAAAGAACCAGCAGTAGAACACGGCAGATTCACCATGGTTCTGGATCGGGAAGTAGCCCATCTTGGCGTGAACCATGAAATAGGCGACAGCCATTTCGCCACTCGAAACAAAAGCGGCGATGCGGGTAAGCAGGCCAAATGCGATTAGAAATCCGCCCCCGAGTTCGATGATGGCACCGACCCATCCCAAGGCATCAGTTGGCGCGCCGTGGCCGCCAGGAGGATAATTCAAGATCTTCTGGCCGCCGTGACACGCGAACATCAGTCCGATGATAAGGCGCGTGATGCAATAAACCGGATCAGCATAGCGATTAAGCGCATTCATGAGCGGGAGGTTGCGCGGTGGGAGGCTCTGATGTCAAGCGTCGACGCAACCAAACACAGACAGCAAGGAGCGGTGCAACCGATCTCTGCACGCAGTGCTTGTTGACATTGATCGGCTTTGTCGCCAAGCATCTGCCGGAATGATGAGGTTCGAAAATCAGGTCGCGGTCATCACCGGCGCGGGTCGCGGGATTGGCCACGCGATTGCGGTGCGGCTGGCGACCGAAGGCGCGCGGGTGGCGAGTGTCAGTCGGACAGAACCGAACGCCGAGAAAACGGCCGAAGAGATTAATGCCTCACGCGCAGATGCTGCCAAGCCTTATGCCGTTGATGTTTCCGACCACGCGGCCGTGCAGAAGGTGTGCGAGCGGATTCTGGCCGAATTCGGACGCGTCGACATTCTCGTCAACAATGCGGGCGTCACGCGTGACATGTTAAGCATGCGAATGTCGCAAGAGGATTGGGACCTGGTTTTGAACACGAATTTGAAGGGTGCTTTCAATTTTGTGCAGGCATTGCAGCGCGCCATGATCAAGGAGCGAAAAGGGCGGATAATCAATATCAGCTCGGTGATTGGAATTATCGGCAATGCCGGGCAGACCAATTATGCTGCGAGCAAGGCCGGCCTGATTGGTTTCACCAAGGCGTTGGCGAAAGAGTTGGCGAGCCGCAGCATCACGGTGAATGCGATCGCACCCGGATACATTGCCACCGACATGACGAACGCGCTGTCTAACGAGATACAGAAATCGATCCAGGACAAAATTCCACTGAAACGCGTGGGTGCACCGGAGGAGATCGCGGCGGCGGTCGCGTTTCTGGCGTCAGCGGAAGCAAGCTACATCACGGGCCAGGTGCTCTGCGTCGATGGCGGGATTGTGATGTGAGTGCGATTTGGCGACGGGCCATTCGTCGTTGTCGGGGCGCTACAACTTAGCGGCGGTTCGCAGTCACCCGCGAAGCATGATTGTGACGCGTCCATCTGCAATCCGAGCACCGTCAACCGAGATCGAGCATTGATAGATGGTGTTGCCGGCGTCGCCGAACAGGCGCTGGGCACGAATCTCGAGCGGTCCGGCCAGATCATCGAGCCGGGCGACATGGAGATGTGCGTCACGTAATGCGGCCAGATAGCAGGGTGGTGCGGTTGACCCGGCAGCGCGTGCTCGTAATCCGCCGTGAATGGCGGCTGCTTGCGCGCCGTATTCGAGAGCGTGAAGCGCAGAAAGCTGTCCGCCATGTCGCAGCGGATTATTTGCGTCGCGATGGGTGCTGGTAACGCAAACGATGGTTTCATCATCGCAACAAAGCACGGCATCCAGAAGACACATCGTGCCGGAGTGAGGGATCAGCGTGCGAATCTCGGATTTATCGATGAGTGGGCTCATTCGTTGCCCAATCTGAATTGTTGGACCGTTCTGTGAAATGCGATCAATTTAAACGCGCCTGAGGCACATGGTTTACCACTATTCCGTGTTGCACCGGACCCGTTGCGACTCCGTGGCCTGGCATCGCGCGTACCAGCGCGCCGAGCATGATGAAGATGCTAACAATCAACAGCTCCCAGGCAGGCAAGGTATAGCGCGGCTGAAATTCATTTAGCACGCAGTTCGCGGTAATTATGAGCAAGCTAGTCACATTGAGCGCGAACGTATAAGCTGAGAGAGCGATCGCCTCGGCCCGGGCGCGCCACGCATAAATAAGTAGCAACGCGAGCCAGCATAATAGTAAGCGATCATACCGGAGCTTTTCCTGCCTCTGTCCTGTGTAGGAGTGCAGTTGCCGTAAAACGGTCGATTGGTCTTGATCCGTGAAAGTTTTCAGATGAGCGCATTGAGTCATCCACTGCGGATGGGAGAAATAGAACATGGTATGAACAAAAGGCGCGGCGATTACCTGACTTATCGAGATGGTGAATGACTTAATGAAGTCCGTGCCTACGGCGCGGAGGTATGGCTGGCTCGGCGACAGCAGACAGGCGTAAGCGGTGTCGTTGAGGACATGTTCGAAATCATCGCCTTGCCGACAACTCGCCGGAAATAGCTTTCGACTCTGTCCCAAAATCTCCGCGATGTTGAGGTGTTCCTTCCCTGCCGGCGCATTACGGAAGACTTCGAGCAAGATTCGGATATTTGCCGAGGTATTCGCTTTGACGACATGTCTTATTAGCTCATCGCGCTCAGCGGGAGAGAGGGAAGCAAACAGTCCCAGGCGAAACATGAACGTAAAGCCGACTGTGCTGTGATAGGAAATCCCCGCGGCTCGACTGAGCAAACGCACAGTGAAGTTTGATAAGACAATGCACAAGAGCCCCACAACAATCGCGCACAATGTTTGTCTGAGAACGCGAGTTCGTTCCGGTCGCACAGCTCGCCGTGCTTCAGGCTTACGCCGCACATGTACCAGAAGACCCCGTGCCACTGCGGCGAAGCCGAACCCAAGTGGAAGCAGCGCGCACAACACACCGTTGATGTGGCGCGTCAGCATGCTTAGCGTCAAAAGGATTGCGTAACAGAGCCACCATTGCCACTTCGGCTCCCGCAGAACGTGCAAACCTGTAACAACTAGCAGAAGGAGAACGATTGAGCTGAGTGCTTCTGTGCTGACACAATGTGCCCAGGCATAAAAGAGCGGATTCGCTGCCCAGAGCATGGCCATGGTAACTCGCAGTAGGAGCAGCGGCGTTACTGAAATAATGAGAAGGCAACCGGAGGCACAGAGCGCCAGATGCTGAGTTAACAAAAGAAGAAATACGCCTGTGTCAGTTAGTTGTGGGTGTAAGAAAAACGAAAGCGGCGGCAAGGCCACGTTTGCCCGGCAACACTGATATGCGAAGCCGAGGTACAGCGGGACACGCGCGACAGAACAGTAGGCGGGGCCGTAGAGAAGGATGGTCGCTTCTCCAGGTGGCGCGGTCACCTGACCGTATGCGTCGACATCCTTCCAAAGTGGGGGGATTGTTTTCAGCATCCAAGCCGAGGGTGCAAACAGAATGATCAGCATCACTGCAAGCGCGACGATCTTGCGCCAGCGCCTGCGTTCTATCTCAAGTATTCGCTGGTGCGCGTCATCCATTGTCGAATGAGGGGACTGGTATTAGAGGCCCTCGGCCACCGTCTGTCAGTCCCAGAAAGGATAGAAGTTAAACCAATTATAGGGCGCGAGCCGGGTATGGTATTCCAGGCGATCGACGTAGCGCTGCGTCCAATCCTGAATGTCTTCGGCGCGACGGTCGCGATTCAAAACTATTTCGTCAGCGAATCTTTCGAAGTAGATCTCATAGCGATTCCCTCCGCGATAAATTCCGAAGAATAAGATCACCGGCCGATGCATCATTGCCGCAATGACGATCGCGCCGATGGGAAAGGTTGCAGCGCTACCAAGGAACTGACATTGCACGGTCTTTCCATCGCTCGTCGGTCGATCGCCTAATGTTCCCACCAGGAATCCGGCATCCAGACTTTCTTTCACTTTAAGCAACGTGTCTGGTCGATCAGGCAGAATCACAGTGCTGGCAATGTCGGGATTCAACGCATCAAGAAAGCGCGTGAGGTTTTTGTTGTGGACGACGTCCATCAGAACTTTCAGTGGCAATTCGACCCGTGTCACTCCGAGGGCGCGCAACACTTCGAAGCTGCCAAGATGGGAGCCGAGCAGGATACACCCGTGACCGCTCTCCACCTGCTGGTGCAGTAGTTCCCTTTGATGAACTTTAACGTCGAACCGCTGAAATTCGCCGGTAAGCAGATAAACCCGATCCAGAATCGTCGCCGCAAAGTAGTAAAGATGACGAAACACGTGCCACCAGTGAGCTCGGCGACCGCGCACGCGCTCCAGATACTGATAAGACATGCGACGGGCAGCGTGTGCGGTCAGGAAGAAATAAAAGGTAGTTGGAAATAGTAAGAAGCGTCCAACGGAGCGGCCGAAGACTCTGGCGGTCCAGTGAATCAATCGCAGAGCAGCGGGAGTTCCGCGCTCCGGAAGCGCCGTCCAACGCCGCGTGTGCTGATCTTTATCGATGGCAATTGTCACGTTGCATGTTTACATCGAGCGGGAGCCGCGGCGAATATAGAGATGGAGGGACACGATTGTGCGCGTCCATGGCGACCCCATCAAGGCAAGATGCCCGTTGGCCCCCACAGGCAAGATGCCTGCGCCAGTGAATTAGCGCTGGGCAACGCGTTCTCGAATGTCTTGCTCGTATTCGGGAAAATAGGTTCCGATCACCGGCAAATCGAACTTGCGCAGAATGCTGGTATTTGGTTCGCGTTCCAGCAGGAAACGAAAGCTTTCTGCGATCAATGTATCGCCCGAGATATCCGCCCCGCCCAACCGAACCCGATCAGTTTCCTTCAACGTCACCTGATGCGTGGTGGCGGTGGCGTCGGTGACTCGGACTTCGTATTGATCGCCGGAAAGATGGCGCACTTCGATCATATAATTTCTATAAAGCATGGTTTTTGCCAGTATGAGAGGTTTCCTGATGAACACAACGACATGCGGGACAATATGTTGGCGGTGACAGCGCGGCACCTCCAGAAATGCCGAAAACGTTCTGGAGGGACACACGTCGGCCGGTCCCAACTCTCGGGGCGCGTCGCGGCAACCATGCGTCGACTTCACGTCAGACGATGCCTTATACTCCAGCTTGACAATGAAGGCGAAGGTATTCGGCCAGCATGACGAAGCGACGCTACGTCAAATTGAGAATTGTATCGATGCCGGCGGCGAACGTGGAGTTCTTTGTGCCGACGGTCACAAAGGCTATGCCCAACCCATTGGGGGAGTGGTTGCCTACAAAGACAAGATTTCGCTTTCCGGCGTCGGCTTTGATATCGCGTGCG
>JBKPQI010000176.1:0-6677 GCA_046733975.1 Verrucomicrobiota bacterium | reverse complement strand
CAAGAGCTTTCCGTCGAACTGGATCAACGGCGATAAATCATCGAAGTTTTTTCTTTACCAGCGGTGGCACCGCTTCATATCCTGCAATCTACCGCGAACATTTGGAGGCTGGAACCCATGAAATTACCAAAATTCGTATGGTCGGTCCTCGCAGCATTTGCCGCTATTGCATCGATTGTGCCGCAGCAAGTCGAGGCGATTATCATCGACGGTAGAGTCGGTGGGGAAACTGTCTTATCGGGAAGTGGTACCATCACCGAAGGCAGCGGAGTTAAGGCGAATGGAAGCATCGGCAGCGGAATCAACGAGCTTGACTTCAACGGACAATTCTTCCCGCACGGGCCGTTGTCGGTGACTGGCGCAACAGATGACTTTGCTCCCATCCTGGGCTCACAAGCTACTTTCAACCTGGCAATCCGATGGACTGGTAGTGGCTCATCCGTGATGCTTCTCGATGTCCTGCCCGGCGTTGGCGGGCCCGCTTGGACCAGTCCGATCAATGGTGCGAATGGTTTTGCAACTGGTACGCTTTTCAGCCTGAAGTCAGTTACGTTCGATGCGGATAGTCTAACGATGATTGGCATGGGAACGACGCAGTTGGTAAGCGGCGATCCGTTAGTTCTGAGGCACGCTCCTGCCAGGATTGTAATTCAGGGAACTGGCGAGGATTTCACGTACAACCTGACTGTTGTCACCACTGCACTTCCAGAGGGCGGCTCAGGACTTGGCCTCCTCGGCCTTGGCTTGCTTGCGGTGGAAGGCTTGCGCAGAAAAGTCGCAACCAGGCAAAATAGCTACGCCTAGGCAGACGCGAAATTAACCGGGTTAGTCGACAGTTACCCGCGGCAGCGGTTGGCCTCCGCCGATAACTCAGATTAAGAATTAAACCGGTCCGGCGTAATCCGTCTCAATCCGGCTGCTCATTGCGGCAGTGTCACCTTGAACTCGATCCTGGCCAGTTGCTCCGGTGCCTTGCCGATCTTGCGCAGGAACGCCAGCCAGCGTGGGTCGTCGTGGACCTTATCGAAGAGGTTATCGGTCACGATCTCGCCGAGGCCGCCGTCGCCGTACTCGACCGCCTTGTCGAGCCAATGGAACACTTGGTCGGCCTCACCGCGGTAGGCATAGACGGAGGCAATGTTGGAGGGCGCGTCCTTTTCGTACTTCGCGATCAGCGCGGCGAGCGCGGCATCGGAATCGGCCTTGCGCCCGAGCGCGTGGTAGGCCATCGGGAGACCGATCATCTTGTAGATTTCGCTCGTCTCCTGCTCGATCTCTGCCAGCGCGCCCTTCGCATCGCCCTTGAGCAGCAGCGCTATGCCGAGCTGGCAGTGGGCGCCTCCATTGCTCGGACTCAAACTCAGCACGGTGCGGAAGGACGCGATCGCCGCGTCGAGCCGCCCGGCCATGCGCTGGTGGTAACCCAGGTTGAAGAGCGTCGTCACGCTCACGGGATCACGGCGGACGGCGACCTCCTCGAGTGCCAGCGCCTCGTCGAGTCGGCCAAGAGACTGGAGCAGCGTGACGCTCGTGGTAAGCACACTCGCGTCCGCCGGATCGAGCGCGAGCGCTCGCTGTAAATGCTGCGCAGCACCGGCGAGATCGCTGTCGCTGTACATCGCGATCCAACCGAGCTGGGCATGGGCCGGTGCATAGTCCGGATCGATTGCCAGCGCCCTCACCGCCGCCTCGCGGGCTTGGGCGAATCCTTCCTTGACGGGGAGAAGGCCCTGGCCTGTCTCGTTGCCGAAGTTTCGAGCCAGCCCGTACCACGCCGGGGCGTAGCGCGGATCGATCGCCAGCACTTTGCGATAAAGCGCGTCGGACTGCTTGAACAGCTCGGCTGTGAACTGGCGTCCGAGCTGGACCGCCTGAAGATAAAGCGCGTACGCTTCGGGATCGGTTGTGCGCACTTTCGGCGCCGCGCCGAGCAGCGTGACTTGGAGCTGCTTCACCACGTCGGCCGCGATCTCGTCCTGGATCGCGAAGATGTCGTCGAGCTTGCGGTCGTACGTCTGCGACCACAGGTGCGTGTCGGTGCCGGCCTTGATCAACTGCACCGTGATTCGTACCGAGTTACCCGCCTTGCGCACCGAACCTTCAAGCACGTGGGCCACGTTCAGTATGCGCGCGATCTCCGGAATGCCCGTCTCCTTGCCTTTGAACGCGAATGACGAGGTGCGCGCCGTCACCTGTAACTGCGGAATTTTCGCCAGCAGGTTGAGCAGTTCCTCGGAGATCCCGTCGGAGAAATACTCCTGGTCCTTCCCCGCCGACATGTCCACGAATGGCAGCACGGCGATGCTTTTTTCGCGCATGGCAGTTAGCGACGTAGCGGGCCTGCGCGAAATAATCATCACGGCGGCGACGACTGCTGCAAGCGCGACTAGCCCAATGGCCACCGCCGCCGAACGCACACGGGCGTGACGTTTCTTGATTGCCCGCAGCTTGCTCGGCAGGTCCGGATTACCCACCTCATCGGAGTAAAGGTTGGTCACGCTCACCCGCGCACCGTGTTTCACTTCGAAGGCACCGATATCGTGCAGATACGGTCGCCAGCGTTCGTATTCCTCGAGGTCTTCGGCCACATGACGGGACACAAGAATGTGGCCGGCGTCGCCGCAATCCATTACTCGCTGGGCCATGTTGATCCCGGCCCCGGCTACGTTCGTCCGCTGGTTCACGTCGACCACACCGCTGACTGGCCCGCTATGAATTCCCATCCGCACTTGCAGGCGCGGGTTGTCTTTCAGCGCGCGACTAATCTCAACCGCACACTGCGCCGGTTCTTCCGGAGTCTTGTAGAACACCAGCGCCATCCCGTCGCCGGTAGGAATTTTTAGAATCCGGTTTGCTCCTTCCGCTTTCCGGAATTGTTCCGATAAACGAACAATTTCATTCAGCTCTTCAATCCTGGCGTGTTGCTCGTTAACCGAAAGCTTCGAGTAACCGACGATGTCGAGAAAGAGAACGTGCGCGATCTCCAGCTCGATCTCCTTTTGAACCCCAGTGGACACAATTATCTATTTTGCCCGCCGGTATCGTGGTAACCCTGCGAGACGCCGACAATATTCGCAAATAATGTGCTCGAGCGTCTAGAGCAATCCCGGCAAGGCGATGCCGTCTCGCTCGTTTGCCTCTTTCAGCGCTGCGGTTGAACGCGCGGTAACTTTTGCGGGATGCATTTCGTCCTGCCTTCTGGTAGGGCAAAATCGACCAGATATGACTGGAACCTCGATTTTGTCGACCTTGGGGGGCCTCGCGCTTTTGGTGATCCACCTGGCGGTGATCGCGCGAGTGATCTTGCGGCCACACCGGGAACCGGCATCGCGGATTGCATGGCTTGTGTTGATCATCGCCCTGCCAGTGATTGGAATGATCGCTTATCTCCTCCTCGGTGAAACCAACATTGGTCGCCGTCGCCGGCGGCGAATCCAGAAAGTATTGGATGCCATGCCAGATATCGCCAACGCGCCAGGCGCCGGCGCGCCCGAGCTCCAAGCGCGAATCCCCGAGTGTTACGCGCATCTGTTCCGAGTTGGCCATTCGGTCAACGGTTTTGCGCCCGTGGGTGGAAATCGCGGACAACTTCTGTCGGATTCCAATGCCAGCATTGCTGCCCTGGTGGCTGATATCGATGCCGCAAAGGATCATGTGCACGTAATTTTTTATATCTGGTTGCCAGACGGCAATGGGCTAAGGGTGGTTGAAGCGCTGAAACGAGCTGCGGCGCGCGGCGTCACGTGCCGGGTGATGGCCGACGGTCTCGGGTCGAGAATCATGATCGAGTCGGAGCATTGGTCAGCCATGCGTGATGCTCGTGTCCAGCCCACAATCGCTCTGCCGATTGGCAACCTTTTGCTGCGGCCGCTGCTCGGTCGCATCGATCTTCGCAACCATCGCAAGATCGTAGTGATCGACGACTGGATTACTTATTGCGGGAGCCAGAACTGCGCCGACCCGGAATTTCGCATCAAGGCAAAATACGCGCCGTGGGTCGATGCATTAATCCGTTTCGAGGGCCCGATCGCTCGACAGAATCAGTATTTGTTTGCCAGCGACTGGATGGCGCAAGAGGACGAGGACCTTCGTGACCTACTGCTGCGACCCGTGCCGTCCGGCCAGTCAGGCTTTGCAGCACAGGTTATCGGCACCGGACCGACCGTGCGCAATTCCGCGATGCCCGAAGTATTCGAAACATTGATGTATACAGCCCGTGACGAACTATTCATCACCACGCCCTATTACGTGCCGGACGAAGCGATGCAGACCGCTCTCTGCGCAAGCGCCTACCGTGGCGTCAAGACAACCATCATACTCCCGATGCGCAATGACTCTTTTATTGTGCAGGCAGCGAGTCGCAGTTACTACGCTGATTTGTTAATGGCCGGGGTTCGCATTTTCGAATACAAAGGCGGCCTGCTTCACACCAAGTCTCTTACTGTGGATGGCGAGATCACTCTCATTGGCTCGGCCAACATGGATCGGCGCAGTTTCGATTTGAACTATGAGAACAATATTCTGTTCCACGATCGCGCGCTTACCGCTGAAATGCGCCTCCGGCAGGATGCCTACCTCGCCCAATCCCAGGAGGTGACGGTTGAAATGGTCGCCCGATGGCCAATAACGCGTAGACTCTGGAATAACTCTATCGCGATGCTTGGTCCGGTTTTGTAACGTCACGCCACAGGCAGCCCAAGCGAGGCCGAAAGCGCGGTTTTCAGAAGTTCAGACTTAGGCACGCGCGATCGCAGCGATGTGGTGCGATAACTCTTAGTGAGGGCGACTATAGGCAGAGTGTCCGGCGCGGTGCGGGCCCGGAAGAAATTTCTTCGCTATTTCCCACAGGGTTTCCAGGACGAAACCTATATCGATTGGGAACGCGGTTATAAATGCAGAGCTCACCAGCAATGGATGGAGGCGCTCGGGCCGAGCGAGTTTAAATCGCTCCTGGCAAAGAAGAGATTTTCTGACGTCGCGGCGCATGCGGTCCGGATCGAGTCCCGGACCAATCTCCTTTTCTCATTCGAAAAAATGGCGCTGCGCGACGCAGTCAGATCGAAAAACGGGGCCCGCGTGTTTGCGACAGCGCTGTACGACTTGCTGCACGGGCGCGGTTCAGATGAGAAAAAATTCAGAGGCTGGTGCGAAGCGGTCGCAAGCCTTCCACGCAGACAAACGCGGGTGCTGACCTGGCCGCTGGTGACGGTGTGGGGATTTATCGCGCAACCTGAGCGGCATTTCTTTCTCAAACCGAACGTAACCAAAGCGGCGGCGCGCGCTTACGGATTCGATTTTCAGTATCAATCGAAACCGAATTGGGACAGCTACGCGAACTTGCTCGAGTTTTCCCAAACGGTGCGGCGCGACGTGCACGATCTGCGACCGCGCGACATGATCGACATCCAGTCATTCATTTGGGTTCAAGGCTCAGATGAGTATCCTGACTAACTTTGGCTAGCGTGCGGAACAGAAAACTCTACATACTTTCTACTTTCTATTTCCGCCGGCGCAGCGTTCCAGAATCTTGAGGCCTTCTTCGACGATGCCGCTGCCTTGAGCCACATCCTTTTTGTGCCATACTCAGCCGCGCAAGCCTTAGCGTGCTTTACCCAATTCCAACAAGTGAAACCAGTATTCTGGGCACCTTTGCCGCCACCTTGTTTGCACTTCTCAATCCCTTTGGGATGCTACCCGTCTTCATTGGTTATACCGCTGACAGAAGCATAAGTGTCCAACGCTGGTTGGCTCTGTTCATCTCGATCACGGTGCTGGGATTGATGCTCCTGTTTCTTCTTGCCGGCACTGCCTTGCTCAATTTCTTTGGTATCACGATAGACGCTTTCCGCGTCGCCGGTGGTATCCTCCTGTTATTGATTGGCATCCGCACCGTCGCCCACGATCCTGCCAGTAAGTCGAAAGATTTGGTCGTCGCAACGGAGCTCGGCGCTTTGGGCGAGGCCGAATCGGTCTACGGCCAGATTGTGGTACCTTTTGCCATACCACTGCTGGTTGGACCGGGTGTCATCGCTAACTTGATTCTGTACGCCGGCGAAGCCTGGGAAAAGAAAAGTGCCAAACTGGGTTGGGGACTCGTGGTCGTGACAATAGGCATTTCCTTCCTCACTCTGATCATTCTGCTTTCGGGCGGCTTCTTGCGGCGACTGCTAGGCGATGTTGGTTTGAGCATCGCCACGCGCGTTCTCGGATTGCTTGTCGCCTCGATTGGCGTCGAATTCGTAATAGCCGGTCTAACCAATGTGATCCTTCATTCGATCGCGCCTGCCGTATTACAACTTCACGGACAATAGACAAGGGTAAAACCCTGAAGCTCTAAACCCGCGGCCCATTCGATATTCACGCCAATGACCCTCCAACTCTGGAATAACTCCATCGCGATGCTTGGTCCGGTTTTGTGACCTGACGCAACGGCGGATTCAAGCGACCTGTAACCTCGTCGGCTCCCCGCAGCTTTCAGCATTTCAGCTGTTTCTTCCGACGGCTTTACCTAATAATTTGTTACCAGGAATGTTCCCTTATTTAACTACCGAACGTTTACAGTTGCGGTCATTGAGCGTGGATGACGCGCAGGAGATATATCTGCTTCGTTCTGACGAGAAACATAACGAGTTCATCGACAGGCCGAGGGCAACATCATTAGATGATGCAAAAGCTTT
>JBKPQI010000175.1:0-14725 GCA_046733975.1 Verrucomicrobiota bacterium | reverse complement strand
ATCTCGTAGTGCTCCACGGCCTGTGCGTTCGCGACAATGCCGGCGTCCAGCACGCTCTTATCGTCGATTTCGCCTGCGGTGGCATCCGCCTCTTTGATTAGTCCATCGATTGCCGGACAGTCGGTGCCCGATGGCTTCTTGGCCAATTTTTTGAAAACCTGGTCGAGACGTTCGATTTGTTTGTTGGTTTCTTCCAAGTGGGTCTTGAGCCCGGCAGCAAGATCGCGATTGGTTGCCTGTTCAATCATCTTCGGCAGGGCTTTTGTGATTTGCTGTTCGGCGTAATAGATATCCTGAAGACCATGAAGCAGCAGGTCGTCCATCGTTTTGATGTCTTTGGTGAAAAGTCCCATTCTCGCCTCCCTTAAATACGGAGACCAACATTAATATTGCTGTTCGGTTCCCTATTGAAAGTCGGCGGCTTGTCGTTTCGATATTCAAGTTGAACGAAGCATCGCTACCAGAGCTCTCAAATGGACCGAAAAAGCGCGGTCTCACTCAGCATGAGCTCGCGGCCCATCCGAGGGTTGGCAAGCTTTGCTTCTACGAAACCAATGAGCAAGCCAACCCCACTCAGGTTATTCGGAACGAATCATCGCCGCGCGGGCGTCGTACGCCACAGGTAAGCAGAGCTTGAAATTCTCATTGAGGAACACAATCGGGTCTGCTTGGCCCATACCGATATCGACGAAGCCTATTTTGGTGTCGAGCACGCCTACTCTTCGTCTGGAGTGCGATCGGCTGAACTAATCGCCAGGCTGTGCATCATGGCGAATTCCCCAAACAGCAGCACCTCGCGGAGTGTTGGCTCCTTGAATCATGCAGCCCTATCCTTGACTGGAGGTGGGACGTCTCGCATCGCGATCTTCGCTTGCTCCCACGACAC
Source organism: Verrucomicrobiota bacterium (assembly GCA_046733975.1). Classification (GTDB taxonomy): domain Bacteria; phylum Verrucomicrobiota; class Verrucomicrobiia; order Chthoniobacterales; family UBA10450; genus AV69. The sequence continues at coordinate 13,839 of JBKPQI010000175.1, read as the reverse complement.
GCGCCCTCGCCCGGGCCACCAGAAGAACCCGGGCTGGCGACGCTCGAGCTTGAGGACGTACGACACAAGCCATACGAAGAAATTGCGGATGTGCCGGGCCAAAGGACCCGTTACGATGAAGAGCGATTGTTTGTCATTGGGATAACTGAAGAAACCAACCCCGCCCCGCCCGATCGCGACGCCCTGGCCCAGGGTTGAGAAGCTGAAGGGCAGCACCTCGCGAGAGTTCCTTTGCGCCGCGATGAGGTCGGCCGCATAGGCTCCCGAAGCAAGCGCCGCAAAGGCAGATAACCGGTACGGTGCACCGGTTGGCGCAATGGGATGTGCAGCATCGCCGACGGCGAGAATGTGCGGATGGCTAATCGAACGCAAGTTCGGATCCACCAATATCCTATCCGCGGAATCGGTCGCGATCCCCGCTTGGCGCGCCAATGGCGACGCGCGAAGTCCCCCTGACCAGATGCAGATGTCGTAAGGCACGCAACGGCCGTGCTCGGTCAGGACTTCGTTCGGTCGCACCTCGGTGATCGTCTCGCGGTCGATCATGGTCACACCGAGGTTCTCCAGCTGTCGTCGTACCGCTGCCTCGACGCCCTCCCCCTTAAACTCACCGCAACGCGAGCGACTGATCATGGTTACAGCCGCATCTGGCCAGCAATTTTTGATCTCCCCGGCGACTTCGACCGACGTCTCCGCCCCCCCGACAGCGATGACCTTCACAGCCTTACCGGAAGCTGCCGCGAGACAAGCCCGCAAAGCTGCCGGCGAACGCGGTCCATCCTTGGTCTCCAGTCGATAAGCATTTTCGGCCACGCCAGGTATGTCGTCGACGTTCGTGTTTGAACCGGTCGCGTATACAGCCTGCTCGAAGGCGATTTCCCGTTGTCCGAAATCGGTGTCGACGCGAACGATCCTCGAATCGGCATCCATGGACACGACGGTCGCCCGCATAAAGTCGATGCCAGTACCGGCAAGCAGGGTGCGTATGGACGGAATACGAACCGCAACAGGTGCAACGATGCTTTCCTGCAGCCTCACGCGCTCGACAAATTGACCGGTGGGGTTGATCACGAGCACGCGCATACGCTGCGGGCGGAGGCGCAGAGCGGTCATCAGACCGGCATATCCGGCTCCGAGCACCACCATTTCGTACCTATCGTATTGCTGCTGGCCTTCTGCACTCATGCGCACTCCCTCGCCCCACAACCCTCCAGAGTTGCCATAGTCCATCACGAGCCCTTCAGGAATTTGCGCCGGCGACTTTCCATCAGCGCTCCGAGAAATGACACGACGAACAGCACGGTCTCCGGAATGAGAATGTGCGCGCTCGGGCCCAGGGTACCGTCCTGGACGGCTCCAAAAAGCCTCACCATTAGGATTACGCCGGCGACCGTCGCTATGAAGGCTAAAGCCGGCAAAAGCCTTTGCCTTGAGAACAGACAGAACGCCAGAATAAAGGCGAAGCCCAATGGAAAACCGCCGAACCCTGCGCGGGTATTGGTAAAGCCGAGCCCCGGAGAAATCGCGATGCCAGAGTCGGCCGCGGCGCGTTGCGGATCAAACACAAATTTCAAGCTGATCATCGCGAACAGCGCGATGACCGCCAGAATAATCAATCGGCTCAACCACGGTGAGAATTTCCAGAACCCGCTCATCCGGCGCTCCCAGCCCAGTGAGGGTCGTGCCGAGCTAACCGGCAGCACGCCCAATCGCCTGATCCGCTTTGTGATTTCGCCGTCCTGAGCATCCGAGTGGCGGAAACGCGAGATCCTCGGCGCAAATCTACAACCAACCTTGAGGCACAAAGTAGGTGGGACGACATCAGGGCTTCACACTGAACATATTGACTAGATTGCCGTCGGGATCGCGGAATAGCATTGCTCGATTGCCCCAAGGCAGCTTCTTCGGCAATTGCACCCAGGCGACCACATACTCCTTCAACCGCGCATAGTGGGTGTCCACGTCGCGTACCTCGAAATCAAGAACGAGCGATCCGTTGGAAGAAGATCCCAGCGTGCTCTCGCCATAGGTGCGGGCGATATCCTTGCTCGCGATTGCCAGCCCGGCGCACGGGCTGTGCTGAAACTCCACATAGGAGGAGCTGATGACCTCTGCCGTCGCACCGGTCAATCTCTCGTAAAAAGCGGTAAGCCGTTGCACGTCTTCGGTGACTAGCCGAGTCTGCTTGAGGTTCATCTGGCGACTTCCATTCTAGCTGTGGCCCGCGACAAATTTTGAGATCTCTAAAACGCGACACCCGAACCGATCGAGGCCTCTCCCCTGGGGATCGGCTGATCGGAGTCGAGGCTCTCTCTCCTGGAATAAAGCTGCCATACGAGAAGGACACTACTCACGACCACCGCGGGCACGAAGAAGACCAGGATCATCCATGTCACGCCACTCGCTGCCCCCATCAGATGCTCCCGAATACCAGTGTGAATGTTGCTGACAGTGTCGTAGGCCGCCTCGGCCGCAAGCAGCCAAGCTAGCGGAATCGCGACTCGCGATCGCAGCCTGAGAAACGCAATCGTCATAAAAGCCAAAACGGCACCAGCTACGTCACCCCAGACGATCTCCGCGGCCGCAGGATCCGAAATCGGAAATCCGTTTTGCTGAGCAGAAAAGACTTGTAAGGCGACGTACCGAAAGACATGCACCCAAAGAAGCGCGGCGAGCGCCTCGACACGCGATCCCTTCTCAAGCCACGGTACAACATACCACTTTGCGATCGCCGCGAACGTTATCAAGCTCATCAACTGGGCCGCTGCTTGCGCGTGCATCAGCTTTGTCATGGTGCACTCTCCTGAAGCGATGACTTAGGAGCTACTTCGGAAGCCGAATTACGCACCATCCGCCGCCCGAAAAACATTCGTTTAAGCAAACCATCTCTAAGGACGACGGCATGATACATCGCTCCCGCGATATGCAGTGCGATCGAAACCAACAGTAAACGGGAGAATACGTAGTGCACACTCCTGATCGGGTAGAGCCAAAAATCCGGAGGTAAGTTTCCGCCCACGAAAAGGATATGCGGGAGGTCCGTCTGCAACGCCATGATCAGCCCACTGACACCCATGCCGAAAACCGCGATGTAGAGCACGCGGTGCGAGATCGTTGCCAACCGGTCCAAGCCAGAGCTGCCGGTGGATGCAGCTGGCGGATGCTGAGTTCGTGAGCGAATAATGAGCCGGATTACCATCAGGAAGACGATTGCCATGCCGCCAAGCATATGGCTGCGCAGGGCCTCAAACTTCATGGGATCGGTATTCGGTATTTTGACCATGACAACTGCGCCCAAGGATAGCGCGGCGATGATCAGGAATGCCAAAATCCAGTGCAGTACGACCAGGATCGGATGGTAACGCGTGACCATGTTCACGACTGTCCTCGCTTGTTTTCATCCTGCGACGTCAATTTAAAGTTTTAAATTTTTTCGACAATCCAACACCATCCGCATGACGTGGTCGGGTTTTCCGAACAATAGCCAGGGAGGAGCAACCGAAACACCCGTCTACGTTTGGCGTCTGCCAGCAGATTTGGCCCGAGGCGATTTCAGCAAGCTAAGTCACAGCTGTGGGCGCAAAACGACGCGGCTGATCAGGCATGGACAATTCAAGCGCGGGATCGCCGAATGCGCCCCCTGAAAACCGCTCAAATTATTGCCGCCAACGTAACAAATCGAAGGATGTATCGAAGGGAATCTGGAGCGTTGGTGCGGCGAATGGACCGGCTTAAGGCAGTCGGCCATTGCAGGCGATAATCCCGCTTAGAGCGTCACGTCGGTGAGCAGAACTTAGACCAGAATTCATTCCTGCTGTGCGCTATTGTCGACAAAACATCAGTCGGAGTTTCCGGAAAGTGCGGAAGTTGGGCCTAGCGGAAATGTCGGCATTCGTTGCTGTCGCCGAACGGGCGAGTTTTGCGAAAGCAGCACTTCATCTCGGGATTTCGCGCTCGGCCTTGAGCGAAACCATCCGTGGGCTGGAGGAGAGGCTCGGAGTAAGGCTCCTCAATCGAACGACGCGGAGCGTCGCGTTGACCGAGGTCGGCGAGCGATTGCTCTCGCAGCTGCGACCTGCCCTGCAAGGCCTCGAAGAAGCGATCGAATCTATGAATGTGTTCCGCAACAAGCCTGGCGGAAATCTTCGTCTTACGGTCCCCCGGCCAGCGGCACGATCTATCATCGAACCGAGACTCGCAAACTTCCTAGCCGCATATCCCGCCATCACCTTGGAGATAATTACCGATAGCGCCCTCACCGATATTGTCCGCGACCGCTTTGACGCCGGAATACGGCCCGGTCATCGTGTCGGTCGGGACATGATTGCGGTGCGTTTGGGTGAAGATGCACGCCCGACACTCGTTGCCTCACCAGCCTATCTGGACAAGCACGGCGTTCCGAAGATTCCGCAGGATCTTCAGTCACACAATTGCATTCGACACCGTTTCGCCAGCGGAGCCATTGCGCCGTGGATTTTCGAGAGACGGCGAAAGCGTTTGGAGGTCGTCGTAAAGGGCTCTTTGATTGTAAGTGATGGCGATCTTGCTCTCCGGGCGGCTGTGGACGGCGTAGGCATCGCTCGAATCCCGCTCGCATCAGTCCAAGACGAAATTCAGGGCAAGAGGCTAGTTCCCCTGCTACAGGACTGGACTCCTCCTTCAGTAGGTTTCTATCTTTACTATCCTAGTCGGCGGCAAATGCCTGCAGCACTCAAAGCTTTCATTGATTTCGTCAGGGCTGATTCGACGTCTGCCTAGGCAAATCGGCCCTTCGAAATCACGCAGACGAACGGTAGGATTTGCATCGTGGAGTCCTTTTTTCGACGCATCAGATTTAATTGCGGGTTGTGCCCTCGCTGAGATGGCAACGAGCGGCTATTCACGCCAAAGCCAAATCCCGACTTCTTGTAGTACGCTCGCAGTACTGAGTAAGATGGCTTACCCTCAGCGCGCATGCACTCGCAACAGTTAAGAGCCTAGCTTGTCCATGCGCTTCCGAGCTCCACCGCATCGGTAAAAACTCAAGCAAGACGCCGTCCCGGTGGTCTTGACGATCCGGCCACCATGCTTGTCCATCAATGCATTGTTCGTGGAGGGTGCGAGCGGCGCCAACCGACCCGGAGTAACTCGCCGAAATCGAGTACCAAGCGAAGTCCCCGAAGGCAGGGTCCCGGTGGGCGGGATGATCTGTTATCAGCAGCGAAGGTGTTTCTTGCTGCGGTGCGTCTAAATATTGCGCCGCCGCTGGAACTTCCATGAGCAGGAACAACCGCCGAGTTTGTCGCATTAACGCTTTGTTCTTTTCTGCCCTCTGTGAGGCGATCATGCGTCCTGTTTTAGGAATTACCATTGCAATAACCTCGGCGTGGATGGGGCTATATGTGAACCCCGCGGCAGCGCAGAGCTTTCAAGAGAGATGGTCCATCATTCCGAAGGCAAATGCGGCCGAACCCAACAGACAGAGTAAGCCGCTTCCGCAAACGCAACCTCCGGCAGGAATGGAGGCGACGGCGCCAGCTTCCAATGCGAACTCGGCGAGAGCGGAAGATCGGTCCAAAATTCACTCGGTCAAACGCAGCTTTACTGGGAAGGCCTCGTTCTATTCGTACCGGCGAGGAAAAACAGCGGGCGGTTCTTCATTCGATCGGAATTTGCTAACTGCAGCCCACCGCACCCTCCCCTTCGGCACGAGAGTTCGCGTGACTGACCCTGCGACTAACAAGGCGGTTATAGTTACCATCACTGACCGCGGACCGAACGCTGCTGGTCGCATGCTTGACCTTTCACTCAAGGCTGCGCGTGATTTGGGAATTACGGATCGTGGCGTGGTCCCGGTCCGTGCTGAGGTGCTTTAGACTGCGAAACCGCCGAGCCGGCTGGTGCTGCAAAGCGGCATGACCGGGGCCTAGCGCATATCCTGCTCTACCCTGTCCCACCCTTTGCTTAAGGGATCAAAGCGCGCGACATCGTGCCGCCACCTTCAGCTAGCTACGCCACAAAAAACGCGCTGCACCGGAACCTAAATTCGTCCCGCCCGTTATAGGGCCAGAGGTGCGTCGTTACCGGGACCGGGGGCTCATGGAAATTTGGGGATTGGCGCCGGCCCGAATGCGAACGTCTGCGAGCTCCGGTACTACGTGTTCAGCGGCTTCTGTTCGTCCGGAGTTCGGATGAACGTTCCACGAGTAACTGAAATCAGCGGCTCGCAGTGGCACCAGATCGTAAATGGCGCCACAGAAACCGCCATCATCAGCACCGACCAGCAGGGCAACGTTACCGGTTGGAATACCGGCGCCAGCAGGCTCTTGGGCTGGACTGAGGAGGAGATGCTTGGCCAATCTCTCAGTCGCATTTTTGGTGAAGAAGAACCAGGGGCTCGGCTAAACCGCGAAATTGATGATGCCGTGAGGCATGGACGCGGCGGGGGAGAAGAAGGTTGGCGTTTGCGTAAAGACGGGAGCCGGTTCTGGGCAGTTGGAGAACTCAGTCCGATCCGCGACGGAACCAAGATCGTTGGATTCATCAAAATCCTCCGCGACCGGACAGCTCAAAGGGAAGCTGAGCAAGAGATACATGAGGAACGCCGCGCGCTGGAGATACTCAACCGAGCTGGGTCTGTGCTCGCCGTTGAAACCGATCTCGAGCGGCTTGTCCAAGTTGTCACTGACGCGTGTTGAGCTGACAGGCGCGGAGTTCGGCGCTTTCTTCTACAACGTGATCAATACTGCCGGCGAGAGCTACATGCTCTACACATTGTCTGGCGTACCGATCGAGGCATTCTCGAAGTTTCCGATGCCACGCAACACCGCAGTGTTCGCGCCTACTTTTAATGGAGACCATATTGTACGATCCGACGACATAACAAAGGACCCCCGCTATGGAAAGAATGCGCCTCGAAAAGGTATGCCCGAAGGACACCTACCCGTCCGCAGCTATCTCGCGGTTCCCGTTGTTTCTCGTACCGCGGAGGTGATCGGCGGATTGTTTTTTGGACATAAGAACACGGCAGTGTTTACGGAACGCTCCGAACGGGGGCTTTCCGGTCTTGCCGCCGAAGCAGCGGTAGCGATCGACAATGTTCGTCTAGCCCAAGCTGCGCAACGCGAAATCGAAGAGCGAAAACGGGCGCAGGAAGCGCTTCAACAGCTAAACGAGACTCTTGAGCACCAGGTAACGGAAAGGACGGAGCAATTGCGCCGTAACGAGGACGCGTTGCGGCAGTCGCAAAAGATGGAAGCAATTGGACAATTGACCGGTGGTGTCGCGCATGACTTCAATAATCTGCTGCAGGTGATAATCGGCAATATCGAAACGTTGCAACGTAATCTGCCGACTGAGTCCGCGCGGCTTCAGAGGGTCGCGCGAAATGCCATGACCGGGGCCCAACGTGCAGCTTCATTGACGCAGCGTTTGCTCGCCTTTTCACGCCGCCAACCGCTTGATCCGAAACCTATTGACGCGAATGTGCTCGTCAACGGGATGTCGGAAATGATTCACCGAACCTTGGGCGAGACCATTTCGGTGGAGACGGTGCTAGGCGCCGGATTGTGGCGTGCCGAAGCTGACCCGAACGAATGGAAGCTTCGATACTTAATCTCGCCGTGAACGCGCGAGACGCAATGCCGAACGGCGGCCGCCTAACACTTGAAACCGGAAACGCCCATATCGACGAAAGCTATGTAACCGCGCATCGTGAGGTCCTCCCCGGGCAATACGTCGTCATCTCTGTTACCGACACCGGGGTCGGCATGGACGCTGATACGGTGGCCAAAGCGTTCGAGCCGTTCTTTACGACCAAGCCGGTGGGACGAGGCACCGGCCTTGGACTGAGCCAAGTCTATGGCTTCGTAAAGCAGTCGGGAGGACACGTGAAGATCTACTCCGAGGTGGGCCAAGGCACGACCGTCAAGCTCTATCTTCCTCGTGTTGGAGCCAACCCGGCCGAGGGTGATGCAGGCGAACAGCAGCTCCTGCCCGAAGCTGGGCCTGAGGAGACCGTGCTAGTGCTCGAGGACGATCCCGACGTTCGAAGCTACTCGGCCGAAATCCTCCGCGAGCTTGGATATCGCGTTCTGGAGGCGCATGATGGCCCCTCTGCTCTTCGGACTCTTGAGCAACACCCCCGCGTGGACCTGCTTTTTACGGACGTGGTTCTTCCAGGAGGCGTGACCGGCGCGCAGGTTGCTGCCCAGGCAAAGGCATCCCGACCGCGCTTGAAAGTACTCTTCACCACTGGCTACGCACGGAACGCGATTATTCACCATGGTCGCTTGGACAAAGGCGTCCAGTTGATTACCAAGCCGTTCAGCTTCAACGATCTTGCCGGGAAAGTCCGAGACATGCTCGACAACTAGCGGCTAGGCAAGTTTTCCTGACGAAGCATCCTGCTCCCGTCCTGCTTGGAGGCATGCTTGTCAGTGTCAACGTCAAACCCTCTTTGCTGTTGACCCGATCAGATGGTAAAACGCTTAGCAATTATATTGCAACGGTGCATTAATGGCATCAGCCACACCACTTCATCAGCTGCCAAGCTCGAAACCGATAGCTTTTCGCGAAGGCGCAAATGATATTGAAGATTTCTTTGATAATGGGGCCGTGGCTCTCCATCTTGTTGGGCCCGACGGACTCATCCTCAAGGCCAATAAAGCGGAATTAGAACTCCTAGGCTACGCGTCTGATGAATATGTTGGCCGACACATTGCTGATTTCCACGCTGACCAATCTGCTATTGCAGATATTCTAAAAAGGCTGGCGGCGGGCGAGAAGGTGGACAAACATCCCGCTCAGCTGCGTGCGAAGGACGGCTCGATTAAAGATGTGCTTGTAACCTCTAGCGTGCAATTTCGCGAAGGCGAATTCGTCAACACCCGATGCTTCACCATTGACGTGACAGACCTGAAGCGCGCGCAAGACGCTGTCAGGGACAAGGAAGAGCAGCTCCGGCAGGTTCTTGATGCGCTTCCCGCCGCCGTTTACACCACTGACGCAAAAGGCGTCATCACCTACTACAATCCTGCGGCAGTAAAGCTCGCGGGCCGAGCGCCTGAAATTGGCAAAGACGAGTGGTGTGTGACATGGAAGATATACAACCCTGACGGGACGTATCTTCCCCATGACCAATGTCCAATGGCAGTCGCCTTACGTGAGAACCGACCCGTGCGAGGCGTCGAGGCCATTGCCGAACGGCCGGACGGTATTCGCACCCCTTTCCTCCCGTTCCCCACGCCGATCCGGGATGCTGCTGGAAGTCTCGTCGGTGCCGTCAATATGCTTGTCGATATTTCGGAAAGGAAGCAGTCCGAAACCCGAAATCAGATGCTGCTGAGTGAACTCAATCATCGCATCAAAAACAACCTGCAGATGCTTCATTCGTTGCTTCGTGCAGCGGAACGCGAAACCACGAGCCCTGAGGCAAAGATAGTTCTGCACGACGCAAGCCAGAGGATCGCGGCAGTAGCTGCGGCTCAAAGAGTTTTATACAGCACACAATCGCCAAGTGAATTTGAAGCTTCCGACTTCCTGAGCGCAGTTTGCGAAAGTTCTAGGCAGAGCTTTGACAAGGATCTAACGATCGAAATCGCTCCGGTTCGTGGAAAACTCAAAAACGATGTTTCCCTTCCACTCGCACTAATTTTGAACGAGATGCTGACCAACGCAGCGAAACACGGCCTAAAAGACGGCAAAGGGACCGTCAGAGTGGAAATGCAAGAGGTGGCAGAAACCTTGCAGCTATCGGTGACCGACCCCGGTCCGGGATTCCAGTCAGACCAAATTGCAACCCGCCATTCTTCCGGAATCGGATTGATAGTTGGATTGGCCCGTCAGATCGAAGGTATCTTCACAGTCGAATGCGAAGCAGGAACACGCTGCTCGGTGACATTTCCCAAGCACCGTGGACTTTTGTAGATTTTCATCTTTGGCTCGCGGAGACGCCTGTGACTATCGCGCCAGTGCACGAACTACACTGGCTGTCTCCGCAAGGAGACCGACGCAGCTCGTAAAGCGGCAACCGGCGACGTGTGTGCGGCAGGCGCCCATGTGAGCGTTCGCTGTCCGGAGATAACCGATAACAGGGGCGCACTGAAGCTGACGGGCTGCCCAACGTTGCGTTGGCTTCTCCGGAGGTTCATTAAAAAATCCTTCTCGCTCTGGAACGAACACCTCTTTTGTTTGACCAGGCGCAACGGATACGCCTCCGGCACGTTGGTGCTTAGCATGGCTGAACTCCCATCCGAGTGCCCGGTAGTCCTTATAGTTGAGGACGAATTTCTGATCCGCGCAGCCACGGCTGATGCCATCAGGGAGGCTGGCTTTGAAGTGCTTGAAGCGGCCAATGCGGACCGGGCCATTGCAATTCTCGAAAGCCGTTCCGACGTTCAAGTTGTGTTTACGGACATTCACATGCCCGGCTCGATGGACGGGGCGAAGCTGGCTCGTGCGATCAAAGACCGTTGGCCGCCGGTCCGTCTCATTGCGACCTCCGGCCGCGTGGCGTTGGGAGACCTCGACCTGCCTACTGGTACTCTCGTTTTCCCAAAGCCATACGTACCAGCGCAGGTCGCGCGGACGCTCCGCGCCCTCACCGGCTCTTGAGAAGGTTCTATTCGACAGTTTTGTGTAGCCCGTGCCTCTTTTGCTCGAGATCAGTGACTAGTTCATTGATCCGCTGAATGGTGAGGTGATCCAACGTCTCGCATGAGTACGCGATAGCGTCTGATCTTCATGTCTAGCTTTTTGCAATGGTCGCACATCGGGCTCGCCGCTAATCAGGGGCGGGAGCGTGCAGCACTCTCAGTCACCGAAAAAAGCCGCGAGCCGAGCGGTGATTAAACTATCATACTCCTTATGATCGGTCCCGAACATACTTCTCTTGTGATTTTATTGGAGTGTTTGCTTGGCTATAGCCGAAGAAGCACTACGCCGCCGACGAGGAGTGCTGCACCCAACAATCGCGGGAGAGTCGCCGGGTGCATCGGAACACCCAACAATCCAAAATGATCGAACACCAGTGAGCCAAGCATCTGGCCCGCCACGATGAGCGCGATCACCATTGCTGCTCCGAGACGGGGAATAAGCAAGATCGACACTGCGATGTAGATCGCGCCAAAAATCCCGCCGCTCCATGAAATCAAATGAGTGCGTTGAAGCACCTCTCTCGTCGAGAACCAAGGCTCCCTAAGTGCGAGGGCGACAACGAGCATGACAAGGGTGCCGCCCAAGTAACTGACGAACCCTGCCCACCATATAGAGCCGAGCTCCCCGCGGAGATTTGCGTTGACAGCTTGCTGGAACACGAAGCTGACACCCGCGCCAACCGCAAGGACATAACCTATGACAACCGGACTGATCGGCATCTATTCGCCTCTGCCTCAAGGTTAACGGATGAGACCACCGCCCCAGAGCAGCAAAAGAAGCGAATTCAAGGCGGCCATTTCCCAGCGGCTATCGAGCAGAACAACGCTCGAACATGTCGGAACGTTTGCTTCCCGTTCGTCTTGAATCCGAAGTTCCCCGTGCGTTTGGCGTCTCCCGAGGGCCCCGCCCGCCAACTCGAAAGGCTTTTTTGCGCCTTTCCCTCCTCACTTGCCCGGTCGCTTTGTATCCCGCCGCTTCCGATTCCGAAAAGATCAGCTTCGATCAGATCAACAAAAAAAACCGGTCATCGGATCAAATACCTGAAGGTGGACGCGTTAGCATGACATTGCTCCGCTAGCTGCGAATTGCGGTGCTCAGTTTCTGTTCTGCTTCTCCAAGGGTATTGTGGGCTTTTTCAGATCTGCACAGCCATTACGTCCGCTGCTTTCGACGAGGGTTGGGGCTGGAACAACAGCTTCAATCGCGCATTTTCGCTGTGGTGTTCGGACACAAGCCAATATCTGCGACTTGTCGGCCCCCTGCGAATGAGGCGTGCCAGACTTTCTTGACCTCTGCCGGCACATGGACGGCGCGTCCGGCGGCTTTTGGATTCGTTGCAATCTATGCAGGGCTTTGGCTGATATTCGATCGCGAGTCATTTAACTTTCACGGTGCGATCGCGCTCGTCACCTTGTGCATGACTCTCTTTATTCAACGATCCGAGCACCGCGACACACAGGCTATTCAGGCCAAGCTTGATGAGTTGCTGCGCTCGGAGGGCAACGCTCGGACGAGTCTCACCGGACTAGATGATCAGGAACCGGAACAAATAGAGGCGCATCGTGCCAGAGCCAAGGCACGCGATTGACCCAGGTTGGCCACTCGCGCGCCGTGCCGGAAGTTTAGGAACATCCGTGAGTTCATGATGCTTTCACATCTACGAACAGCAGCGAGGCGAGCAGGCCCAAAAACCGCAGAGCACAAAAACTAAGCTGGGCCGATCATCCTCATTTGAAATTGATGGAAACACGCCCGTCGCGTCCAGCTTGACTTACCCAACTTTCCCAAAACCACCGACCTCCAGGGTGGAGGCTGGGTGTTTGTTCCATAAAAGCGGAACCTGCTGTTTTATCAGGAGTTCTATATGCGTGGGCCAAGCTGAGGAGGCATCTATGCCAGTACTATTACTTTGGGCCGTTCCTGCCGTGATTGTGGTCGGCGGGGCGGGTTATTGGCTAATCCACATGCACTGAAGATTGTCACGTGAACCGGACGCTCAAACTCAAAAATGGGTCGGGCGAACTGAATACCTTTGGAGGAAATCCGATATGAAGAACCTTATCCTGTCGAGTACTTTGGCTCTCTTTGCGATCTCCGCTTTCGCGCAAACGTCGTTCGCTGACTTCTATATTGTCCGCGATGCCACAACCAAGAAGTGCACGATCGTCGATAGCAAGCCAACCAGCACAACCACCACCGTGGTCGATAATGGCACGTTCAAAACGAAAACCGAAGCCGAAAGCGGTATGAAGACGACTAAGGTTTGTACTGAGAACTGAAGAAGTTTTTGTTGGAGGCAAAAATAGCCGGTCCAACAAACCGGCTATTTTTTGCGCGCCTTACCGGACCGCCGATCCCGGCGAGTTGGGCATGAGGTAATCAACACCGATGAGTTGCCTCGCGATCCCTAGCCAGTGCCGGCGCTTTGTTTTGGCATCTACCACCATGTTGCGTCTCGGCCCCAGCTACAAACGAGTGCAGCGCGGGAACTCCACTACACGATCCCGCGTTGGCTGGGAATATAGGAGGAAGCGGGATGGCACCGAAGAAACAGACCAGCGGAGGGCGAAAGCAGGATCGCTTGCGGGTAGCTGGCGGGCAGGATTACGAAGTCCGCTACGAGGCGAAAAAGACCGGCAGGTCCAAGCCTGCTGTAAAGAGAGCTATCAAGAAGGTCGGCAATAGCCGGAAGACGGTTGAACGCAAGCTTAGCCGTTAACCGTCCTGTCGCGAAGCCAAGGAGCATGGCAGGCGACCGTGTTGGAAGAAGCCCTTTCCGTCCTGGTTGTCGAAGATGACCAGCTGATACAGTCGGTGGTTGAAGAGGCGCTCAGCGACGGCGGCTTTGTCCTCAACATTGCAGTTTCCGGTGAGGAGGCGCTGACGCTTCTAAGCGGGACCAACAGCGGGTACCGGGCTCTCATCACCGATATCACTCTAGGCGGCACAATCGACGGCTGGCAGGTTGCGAAACATGCGAGAGAACTCGATCCGGCTTTTCCCGTAATCTACATAACCGATGGGAATGCCGAGCAATGGGCTGTAGAGGGCGTCCCCAACAGCGTGCTCTTGATCAAGCCGTTCGCGTCAGCGCAGCTTGTCACAGCCATTTCTCAGCTCCTCAATGATACACGTAGCCCACCGACCGCACCGCCGTGACGGAGCTGCTGGGCGAACAGCTTCCCTTGGCCTTGACTGAAGGCG
>JBKPQI010000174.1:0-9916 GCA_046733975.1 Verrucomicrobiota bacterium | reverse complement strand
CCTCAGAGATGACCGGTCTCACTCACATCGATGTCCTGATTGTCAGCGACCGCCGAATGGCTGCACTTCATAAAAAATTTTGCGGAGTTTCCGGTGCTACCGACGTCCTCACCTTTCAGCACGGCGAAATCGTGATCAGCGCCGATACCGCCGCAATGCAAGCCCGGCAATTTCGTACCTGCACCATCGCAGAGATCCAGCTCTACCTGCTGCATGGTTTACTACATCTGGCCGGGTTCAATGACACGACGCCGTCCCAGCGCAGGCAGATGCATCGATTGCAAAACAAACTGATGACCCTGATCTCCCCTGGCACCGCTGGTTGCGAATAACCCCGGTGGGAGCGTATGTCCCGGAACAGCGCGCTGCGATGCGTGTTTTCACGGTTTGAACGAAAAAGCCTGCGTGTTAATCTTTTCCATGAACCGCCTTCCCAGTGACGGCACGATAGATTGCATCATCTCGTCTGTCGTTGCTCCGCCGCGCAACGCTCTCGAAGCGCCGACAATAGAAAAGCAGGAAGCGACGAGCGAAGAAATTGAAATGCCGTGGAACGTCGTTGTTCACAATGATCCAGTGAATTTGATGAGTTACGTAACAATGGTTTTCCAGCGGGTTTTTGGTTATCCGCGCGAAAAAGCGGAAAAGCACATGCTGGAAGTGCATCATAATGGCCGATCGATTTTGTGGAGCGGGTTGCGTGAACGCGCCGAGCTCTATGTTCAGCAACTACATGGCTATCTCCTTCTCGCGACGGTCGAGAAAATCGGCTGATGGAAATTTGTCGACAGGATGAAGCTCTTGAAATTCGCGAGCTCGACCCGTTTTTGGCGGAATTACTCCGGCAAATTCCGGAGAGTGCGGAGCCTAAGGATTCGCCGGCCGCAGAAGAACGTCTCTTCAGTCCGCCGGCCGCGCCTGACGAAAAAGTTTTGTGCGCGGAATGGAAACTTTACGTTGTTCCCGAACTGCGCCGGCTTTTCCAATCGGCCACCGAAACCGTTCGGCAGGATCTTCAGCAGTTGCGCTGCACGGAAAAGCCATTCGCCAACTGCACTCTCCGAATTCCGATGGCGCATGCCGATGCCTGGTTGAATGCGCTCAATCAGGCGCGCCTCGCAATTGCCGCGACCTACCAATTTACTGACCACGAATTGTGCGACCATTATCGTTCGCCACTGGGCAGTCGCCGCGATCTGAGTCTTTTTCAGGTAAACTTCTATGGGTTTCTTCAAGAATTCATCTTGCGCGAGATGCAAGGAAACGGCTGAGCAGAATATGTCGCACGCGTCGTAGCGCAGTTTACGGAGCCAATGCTGTAGCGTCTGCTGTCCTCAGCAGATCTTCGATTAGTTATGCGCTGCGGACAGCGCCCCCTACGACTTCTGATTAGGTTACACGTGAGGAGATCGCAAGCCACAGCGCCTGCGTGCCGCGTTACCGTGATTGGCGGTTCTTCACCATCTCCATCAAGCGCGCTTTGATCCCGTCTGCCGCTCTAGCCGGCTTCAGACTTAGCGCGAACGCTTCATTCAAGGAGTAGCATTCTGCGATGAAGGCTTCGGCTTTGTCGCCAAATTTCAGGCGCGCTTCTTCAAATTCTGCCACCTCATCCGCATCCAACGCGCCGATCACGAACAGGCGCGCGCGGTTTTGAAATTCTTCAAAGCTCATCGCGTAGCTCCTTCAGGCCGTCGTAAATCTTCTTCAGGCCCAACTCCAAGCGAGTCTTTACCGTTCCCAAAGGAGTATTCGTTTTTGCGGCGATTTCGCGCTGACTCATGCCCCGAAAAAATGCGTACTCGATGGCTTCTTGCTGGGCAGGGGGGAGCATTCCAAGCACTTTGCGTATTAAAATTCGGCGGTCACCGTCGAGAATTTCCTCTTCGGTAGAATTGTGCACCCAGGCATCGGGTTGTTGCTCCACCTCCTGTTGTAAACGCTCCTCCGCGCGCGTGTAGGCCTGCTTTTTACGCAATCCGTCGATTGCGCGCCGCCTCGCCAGCGTGACCATCCATCCGAGCGGTTTCCCCTTGTGCGCCGAGAAATTTTTCGCCTGGTTCCAAATCTCCATGAAAATCTCCTGCAGCAAATCGTCTGCCTCGGCTTCGTTATGAATGACCCTTAGGATCAATGCTTTCAAAATGCCGTTGTAGCGGTCGTAAAGCTCAGATAGCGCTTCAGGTTCCTGCCGCTGAATGCCTTGCATTAATTCCAAGTCAGTAGGCGATCCAGCTTTCGGCGGCGCTGGCTTCAGCACATTCGAGCTCTCCGTCTCAGACTCGTTTTTTTGCATTCGTGTCGTTCGCACTTTCAAGGTTTCAGACTCTACCGATGTGAACCGATCTGTCGTTCCGATTCGATGAAAAACGTGCGAAAGGCCGCCACTTCCGTGCGAAATTGTACACCGGTCTAATGCCCGGCACATAACTCGGCATTGCATCGCGGGTGCCCTCGCGCGAAAAGTTTCCAACTATGTCCGACGCGCTCTGGTTCAAAGATGCCATCATCTACGAATTGCACGTGAAGACGTTTCACGACAGCAACGCCGATGGGATCGGCGACTTCCGCGGCTTGATCGAGAAGCTCGATTATCTGCAGGAACTTGGTGTGAGCGCGATCTGGCTGCTGCCGTTTTATCCATCGCCGCTCAAAGATGACGGCTACGACATCGCCAACTATTTCGACGTTAATCCCCACTACGGTACGCTTGACGATTTCCGCGCTTTTTTGCATGCCGCGCATGAACGTGGACTTCGCGTCATCACCGAGCTCGTCATCAATCATACCTCCGACCAAAATCCGTGGTTTCAAAAATCCCGTCGTGCGGCGCCGGGTTCAGCGGAGCGTGACTTTTACGTCTGGAGTGACACGCCCGAAAAATACAAAGACGCGCGCATCATTTTTAAAGATTTCGAAACGTCGAATTGGTCGTGGGATCCAATCGCCAAAGCATATTACTGGCATCGCTTCTATTCGCACCAACCGGATTTGAATTTCGACAATCCGGCCGTGCACGAGCTGGTCGAACAGGTCTGCGATTTCTGGCTCAATCTCGGGGTCGATGCCCTGCGGCTCGATGCCGTTCCTTATTTGTATGAGCGCGAAGGAACCAACTGCGAAAATCTTCCTGAGACACACGTTTATTTAAAAAAATTGCGGGCGCATGTCGACGCGCACTTCAGCGATCGCATGCTTTTAGCGGAAGCGAACCAGTGGCCGGAGGATGCGGTCGCGTATTTCGGTAATGGCGATGAGTCGCACATGAATTTTCACTTCCCGCTCATGCCCCGCATGTTCATGGCGCTGCAAATGGAAGACCGTTTCCCCATCATCGATATCCTTGATCAAACCCCGCCGATTCCGGCCAACTGCCAGTGGGCGATGTTTCTGCGTAACCATGACGAGCTCACTCTCGAAATGGTGACCGATGAGGAGCGTGACTACATGTGGCGCGTTTACGCCAACGATCCGACCGCGCGCATTAATCTGGGCATCCGACGCCGGCTGGCACCCTTGCTGGCCAATAGCCGGCGCAAGATCGAGCTGCTGAACATCCTTCTTTTTTCAATGCCAGGGACTCCGGTGTTGTACTACGGCGACGAAATTGGAATGGGCGACAATTTTTATCTCGGCGACCGCAACGGTTGTCGCACCCCGATGCAATGGAGCGCGGATCGAAACGCCGGCTTTTCCAAAGCCAATCCGCAACAACTGTATCTGCCCATTACCATTGATCCTGAATATCATTACGAAGCGATCAACGTTGAGAATCAGCAGAAGAATCTTTCGTCCCTGCTTTGGTGGATGCGGCGCGTAATCGCGATGCGGAAGAATTATCGGGCGTTCTCGCGGGGTACCCTGGAGTTTCTGTTTCCTGAAAATCCCAAGGTCCTGGCCTTCCTGCGGCGAATCGAAGACGAGACCATTCTGGTGGTGGTGAATCTCTCGCGTTTTGCCCAGCCGGTCGAATTGGATCTGGCGGAATTTTCCGGCTGCGTTCCAATGGAACTTTTCAGTCGCAACCGATTTCCCGGGATTCGTAAGTCCCGTTATCCGCTGACGCTTGGTCCGCATGCACACTACTGGTTTGTCCTGCAATCATCTTCCGCGGCGGGTCGTGCTCGCAAGCGAGCGCGCACGCCTGCGATCGCGACTCCGCCCGCGTTGTCCGAAGTACTTTCTAATTCGTTCCGGCGCGAGCTCGAGCGCAACATTCTTCCGTCTTACCTGATCGGGTGCAGGTGGTTTGGAGCGAAAGCGCGCACCATTCGCGAGCTGCGGATCATCGACGATCCTCTGATCTCATCGCATCCAGGCGGCGCACGCCACGTTCTGATTGAGGTAAACTACACCGAAGGTGCCGCGGAAATTTACACGTTGCCGTTAACGGTGGCGCGTGACGAAGCGGCCCATCGCATTTCGCGCGAAGCCCAACACGCTGTTATCGCCACCTTCGCCGATAGCAATGCCATTTTGCACGACGCAACTTTTGATGCCGATTATCGCGCTGAGATTTATCGCATCATTCGCGAGCAACGCAGATTGCGCGCGCGGCGCGGCGAAATTGTTGGCTCCGCGTCGGCTGAGTTCGCCGTTGCACCGGATTTAAGTGCGAATTCGACCGTGACAAAAGCGGAGCAAAGCAATTCCTCCATCTTATTTGGTGACAAATATTTTTTAAAAATTTTCCGCAAACTGGAGGAGGGGATTAATCCCGACGTCGAGATCACCCGGTTCCTGACGGAACGCGCGAGATTTCCCAACGTTCCGGCGTTTGGCGGAACGCTCGAGTATCGATCTGGCAAAAACACTGTCGTGCTCGCGCTCATTCAATCTGCTATCGCCAACGAGGGCGACGCCTGGAATTTTACTCTCGGGGCCATCGGCAGCTATTACGATCGCGTGCTGTCGCGCAAAGCCGATCTCGACGGAGCGGGGTCCGCGCAGCTTATTCAGGAATTAATCGGTGGAATTTATCCGGAGAAAGCACGCCTGCTCGGTCAACGAACCGGGGAATTGCATCGGGCGCTTGCTTCGGAGAACGACGATCCCGCCTTCGCGCCGGAGCCTTTCAACGCCATGGCGCAGCGCAGCGTCGTGCAATCGATGCGGGCGTCTTCGCGACGCGCCTTCGAATTGCTGCGGAAAAAGATCGAGGACTTGCCCGATGCCTTTCGTACAGAAGCCGAGGAAGTGCTCGCGGCGGAGAAACAGATTCTGGCGCAGGAGCGGCGGCTGCTCGAGCAACGTTCTGCCGCGCACAAGATCCGCATTCACGGTGATTTTCATCTTGGGCAGGCCCTGCATACCGGACGCGATTTCGTATTCCTCGATTTCGAAGGCGAACCGGCCCGACCGCTGGGCGAACGAAAACTGAAACGTTCAGCGTTGCGCGATGTGGCCGGCATGATGCGCTCGTTTCAGTACGCCGCCTACAGTGCGCTCTGGCAACCCGCGATGCGACCGGAGGACGTTCCGTTTCTCGAGAGATGGGCTGATATCTGGTATCGCGAAATGAGCAGCGTTTTTCTGCAGAGCTATCTCGCCGCCACCAGCGATGCGCCTTTCATTCCGCGGAACGAAGCTGATCTGCGTATCGCACTAGAAGCTTATCTTCTGGACAAGGCTGTGTATGAGGTCGGCTACGAATTAAATCACCGGCCGGACTGGGTTGTCATCCCGATCCGCGGGATCAAACACATTTTGAAATCCAGCTAGAACAGCTCGTCATCCCGAGCGAAGCCGAGGGATCCCGTTGCGCTAGCTTAAGGGTAATTTCTCGGACCCCCTCAACTAACGCTCGGGATGACGTGCTAATGAAGCGTGACAACACACGGAACCTTTGCCGCTGCGCGTTCATGCGTATTGTCACCACCATCATGACCTCACAAGTCCTCTCCGAAAAGGTTGGCGTCGTTTTTGGTGTGGCGAACAAGCGTAGCATTGCCTGGGCGATCGCCAAGGCGTGGGCGGCGGCGGGTGCACGTTTGATTTTCAATTATCAAGGTGAACGCCTGAAAGAGAATGTGGCCGACCTCGTCGGCGAATTTGGCGAAAACGTTCCGCTCTATCCTTGTGATGTCTCCAGCGACGAAGAGATCGCAAAATTTTTTCAGGAAGTACGCGGCCAGACCGATCGCTTGGATTTGCTTCTGCACTCCGTGGCTTTCGCACCGAAGGAAGCGCTCGAAGGCGACTTTGTGAACACAACGCGAGATGCTTTTCGGATGGCCCATGACATCAGTGCCTACTCTCTGGTTGCATTGGCGCGTGAAGCGGCACCGCTCATGACAAACGGCGGAAGCATTGTCGCGATGACTTACTACGGCGCCGAAAAAGTTGTGCCGCACTATAACGTGATGGGCGTTGCCAAAGCCTCTCTCGAAGCTTCCACGCGATATCTGGCCTACGACCTTGGCCCGAAGAATATTCGTGTGAATTGTATTTCGGCCGGTCCGGTTAATACCCTGGCCGCTCGTGGAATCAGCGGCTTCATGTCGATGCTAAAGCATTACCAGGAGCGCGCCCCTTTGCGGCGAAGCTGCGATCCGGCCGAGCTCGGCGCAACCGGGGTTTTCCTGGCGAGCGACGCGGCAGCGGCAATCACCGGCCAGGTGATTTATGTGGACGGTGGTTACCAGATCATGGGGCTTTAGCGGACTGCTCGCAGCGTTACCACATCGCGCTGAGACATGGTAGGCGCTCCGCCTGGCCTGTGTGGCTTGGCAAGCGCAGCGCTTGCCCTGGAACGTTGCTGCGGCAAAGCTGCAGTGTGAATCTCACCTCGCAGCTGCGACAATTCCTCGGCGATGCCATTGTTGCGGACGACGAGCAAACGCTCGCCGAGCACAGCGGCGACAAATGGTTTGCTCACGAAAGTCCGCAAGCTGTCGTATTCGCCCGGTCGACTGATGACGTTTCGAGGTTGTTGCGATTTGCTAACGAGAATAAGATCCCTGTAACGGCGCGCGGGGCTGGCTACGGTTATGTCGGCAGCTGTGTGCCGGTTCAGCGTGGCATAGCGCTTTCGCTCGCGCGCATGAACCGGATCAAGGAAATTGATTTTGCTGATGCAGTGGCGATTGTGGAACCCGGCGCGATCACGGCTGAAGTAAAGCGGGCTGCCCGCAACGCCAACCTATTTTATCCGCCTGATCCAGCGAGCCTCGAGCATTGCACGATTGGAGGTAACGTCGCAACCAATGCCGGCGGACCGCGTTGTCTCAAATATGGCGTGACCCGCAATTATGTCATCGGCCTGGAGGTTGTATTAGCGAGCGGCGAGCTTCTTCATACCGGGGGACGCGTTCACAAAAATAAAACCGGGTTCGATTTGATCGGCCTTTTTGTCGGATCAGAAGGAATGCTCGGAATCGTAACTGAGATTGCGCTCAAACTCCTTCCCCTGCCGCCGGCGCGAGCCACTTTATCGGCGTCGTTCGATGCTATTTCGCAAGCAGCGGCAATGGTGCAGGAAATTTTCGCGGCTGGATTTCTTCCATCATCAGTCGAGATCGCAGATAAATTTACGCTCGAAGCGGCGCGGCACGATTCCGGAGGCACACATGTTCCTCCGGGCAACGCTCACTTGCTGGTTGAACTCGACGGACAAGAGGAAAGCGTCGCCGCCGAAATGGAAAAGATTCGCGATCTCAGTTCGGCTCGAGCACCCTCAGCGCTCGAAGTTGCGACCAATGAAGTAGACTCGGAAAAGCTGTGGGCTCTCCGTCGCGAGTTCAGCAATTCGTTACGCGCAACGGGGCTGACAAAGTTAAACCAGGACATCGTTGTCCCGCGGAGCCGATTGGTCGATTTGGTGCAGTTCGCCGAGAAGCTTTCTGCGCGCTCGGGTTTTCCGATTGCCTGTTTCGGCCATGCCGGAGACGGCAATATTCACGTCAACATTATGGCGGACCACTACAATCGGGACGCTGCTGTGCGCAACAAGGTCCAGGAGACGCTCGACGAACTATTCCGGCAGGTTCTGACTTGGAGCGGAGTAATTACGGGGGAACACGGAATCGGGCTGGCCAAAAAACGCTGGTGGCGGGAAGCGAGTGGTGAAGTTGCAAACAAGCTGCATCAAAGCCTCAAGCGGGCTCTTGATCCGAACAACATTGTGAATCCGGGGAAATTTCTCGATTAGGTGTTCCGTCATCCCGAGCGCAGCCGAGGGATCCCGTGGCATTACCTTTACGATTGCGCAACGGGATCCCTCGGCTGTCGCTTGGGATGACGGAAATCGAATCACAACTGCACGTCCGCAAAAATCGCGTTGTGGTCGCTCGATCCTCTCGACACTTCGATCACTCGGGCGGCGTTGAACTTGCCGTTGCGAACAAAGATGTGATCGAAACATGCAGATGGGAAAAGTTTGTCCCCCGGCAGACTAATGCGACGAGCAAAAGGAATATCCTGCCAGCACCATGAAAAACCATTGTCTCGCAGCGTGCGCGTAGTTTTTTCCCTGACGAAACGCGAGTCATCCGGGGCAGTGTTAAAATCGCCACCGACGATACAGCTTATGCTGCCCATCCTGCCATAAGCCTCATTCATCGCGTGCATGTGCGCCGTGAGCTGTCGGATCGATTCTTCGCGAATCGCGATATCTTCAGCGACTTCGCCGCGATTACTCTTCAAGTGGACGGCATAAACCAACAGCACGTGGCGCGGTGCGACTTCATACGCCGCAAAAGCAAATCCACGTGGTGGAACGAGTGCGCCATTGGCTTTCCACATTTCGACCCACGCGCTCAGCGGCTGGAAGCGGCTGGCAATGGCAACTTGCTGCCCAATGTCCTGGCCCTCGCGAGGCGGAAAATTGGAAACTACATCCACCTTCATTCCCGCGAGCGGAGCTATGGCAATCGTCGCCTTGGAAAAATCGCGTACTTCTTCCATTCCGAGCACGTCGGCGTTGATCTTTTGCATATCGCGATGCACGGATGCAGTCTGCGCGCGTTCGCTGGAGGCGGTTGCGAACGGATGATGCCCGGGAAACCACTGAATATTCCAAAAGGCGACGCGGAGAATTGGCGGAGACGCAGTGGGGCTGATTTCCTGACCGCGGCAATTTCCGCTGATCACGATGACAAAAAAAATGATCGATCGGACTTTGGTCATCCGCGCATGATAGGGTACAAGTCCAGGAGGAGTCCCGGCAAATTGTTGTCGGGCATTTCTGTTACACGGCGTTAGCATCAAGTGGCGCCTGGCACAGGCGGGTAACGTTGGATTTTTGCGCACAGCGAAATTTCTTGATCTCGGCGGCAAAGTGGATCTATTGCCCGAAGAAAGAAAACTGGTAGAAAAGGCGCAGCTTACAATCGCGAGGCGTTAGCTTTTTCGTTAAGCATCACGCGCATTCCGCGCGGGAAGACCGATTCTTAATGAGAGAGAAGCTCCTTTGCCGTCGCGCTCTAAACCCGATGAAGCCTGGAACATTCACTCATACTTTGGCGGTGATCCTTTCTTCGATCACTTCGTTCTTTACTCACTCTGCGCCCGCGAAAATTCTTCCGGACAAGGAGAAGATGACCAAGAAATCCGACCGCGCCTCGGAGGATTCGTTCTCTCTATTCCAAACTGTGAGCGCGTTTCCGCCGGCCCGTGAAGATCCGCCGCGGCGCGGAGAACGCTATCCATGGAAAAAGGACATTGTGACCACGGTTTTCTGGATCGGTGAGCAGCCGAGCGGCAACAATCCGGTGCCGAATCGTTCCAGTTCCTGGGATAAGAACTGGACTCGCAGTTATGGCGGATTCGACAATCCGGATCGGTCGCGTCGCACGGGTTACATTCCGGCCAGCTTCACGCCACGACAGAATCCATTTTACTGTGCCTTGCCCTACAACGACAAGGCATCGACCGGCCATCGACCGGAAGCGTCGCAGGTGGTGCCGTGGTTTAAGGA
>JBKPQI010000173.1:0-6904 GCA_046733975.1 Verrucomicrobiota bacterium | reverse complement strand
GCGCATGGCTGCGGGACAGCGCGGGTGGTTAAACCTTCGCGCAACGGGTTTGCCTGTTCTGTAGTCTTTGTCATGTCGAGCGAAGCCGAGACATCTCTAACTTTTTCTGACGAAATGGCTAGAGATTCCTCGGCTTCGCTCGGAATGACAAGAGAACGAACAGCGCCTGGCGAGTCGGTCATCTTGAGCCTAGGTCGAGGGATCCCGTTGTGAAAGCTTTGAGGTAACTTCCTCGGGACCTCGACTTTCGCTCGGAGGACGAAATTAGTGAAGCGCTCGCGTGACTTACGACGGCAGAGGAAATCTGCGCGTTAGTTCGCGCACTTTGCCGCGAACGCGTTCGAGCACGGCGTCGTCATCGCGATGCTGCAGCGCTTCTGCAATCAAATCCGCGATCTCGAGCATCTCCTCTTCGCGCATGCCGCGCGTCGTGACGGCCGGTGTCCCGACGCGAACACCGCCGGGCTTGAAGGGAGAGCTCGTGTCGAATGGGATGGCGTTTTTGTTCACGGTGATCCCGGCGCGATCCAGCACCTCCTGCGCGTCTTTGCCGTTCAGTTGTTTTGGGCGCAGATCAACCAGCATCAAATGATTGTCGGTGCCGCCGCTGACGATGCGGTAACCGTGTTTGGCCAAACCGGCGGCGAGTGCTTTGGCGTTGACCACAACCTGTCGCTGGTAGTCCCGGAAATGCGGCTGAAGCGCTTCATGAAAGCAAACCGCTTTAGCGGCGATGACGTGCATCAGCGGCCCGCCTTGCACGCCGGGGAATACCGTCGCGTCGATTTGTTTCGCGAATTTCTCTTCGCACATCACGATACCGCCACGCGGCCCACGTAAACTTTTGTGCGTCGTCGTCGTGACGAAATGCGCGTGCGGGATTGGACTTGGATGTTGTCCGCCGGCAACAAGTCCGGCGATATGTGCCATATCGATAAATAAAAATGCGCTGACCGAATCGGCGATTTGCCGTAAACGCGAGAAATCGATGATGCGGGGATAGGCCGATGCTCCAGCGGTGATCATCACCGGCTTCACTTCTTCCGCTTGTTTTTGCAGCGCGTCGTAATCGATCTGCTCGGTCTGCTCGCTTACGCCATATTGCGAGACGTTGTAAAACTTGCCGGAGAAATTCGCCGGATGCCCGTGCGTGAGATGGCCGCCATGTGCGAGATTCATCGCCAGAATTTTGTCGCCCGGTTTCAGCACGGAGAAGTAAACGGCCATGTTCGCCTGGGCACCGCTATGCGGTTGCACGTTGACGTGTGCGCAATTGAAGAGCCGCTTCGCGCGATCGATTGCGAGTTGCTCGACCGTGTCGACATTTTCGCATCCGCCGTACCAGCGTTTTTTCGGCAAACCTTCGGCGTACTTGTTGGTGAGGACGCTGCCTTGCGCTTCCATGACCGCGCGGCTGGTGAAATTTTCCGATGCGATCAGTTCAACATTTTCCCGCTGCCGTTTTTCTTCGGCTGCAATGGCGTCAAAAATTTCCGGATCGACTTTGCGCAGCCCGCCACTTGGCGCATTGAGCTCGGAGGGGGCGGAATGCAAAACGTCGCTCACGATATAGATGGAAGGACCACCGCTACGTCCGCCCGGACGCACGGCTACTCCGCTCTCTTCTACAAAAGCGAGCACGCTGGGCAAGGCATTTTTGATTGTCTCCGCACAGCTATTGTAAACATCGCGTCCGAGGCCGATGGGATCGGGCACATCCCGCCAGCAAGTCGCCCCCGGCTCCTCAAATTCCCGCAGCAGGAACGTCTTGTCTGCTGCATTTGGAAAAAGCATTTGGATTGCTTCGACGTGCGCTCCCGTCATCGCGAAAATATGTGTCGCGCGTTCGACCAGGGCGCCGGTAAGCGGCTGGCTGCGCAAATTGCCGATTTGTGCACCTTCCTCGGCGCAAACTTCAACCGCATGGGAGCTGGGCGGTTGTCCCCGGACCGCGTGCACTCCGGCTGAAGCTACTTCAATATCCTTGCGATTTCCCAAGAGACGGCGAAAAAGACCTTCCGCAATGGGACTGCGACAAACATTACCAGTACAAACGAAGAGAACGCTTTTCACAACGTACCGCCGCGCGAACTTGCCGGGGCGGTCAGGTAGGTTCGCACAAAATTTCGCCAACGCGACTCACCTTATTTGATTGCCATGAGAGCGGTATGGAAAAAGTTGCGCTACCGGCTCGAGTACGTCGGTTTACTCCTGGCGGCGAAGATTTTGCCGCTTTTTCCGCGAGCTACCATCGTCGTGCTGGCAAAGATCTGTGGCGCCATCGCCGCTCGCGCCGACACCCGCGGCCGGGGTATTGCCCTCGACAATCTCGAGTGCGCCTTCCCGGGGAAATATTCCAGCTCGGAAAAGAGCCGCATCATCCGAAAATCGTATCAGCAAGTCGCCCAGACCATGCTCGATCTGATGTGGAGTCCGCGCCTCACACCGGAAAACTTTCTTCGTTACATCGAGTTCGAGGGATTTCCCGAGGTCGACCCGAACAAGAGTGGGATCGTTGTTTGTTATCACTACAGCAACTTTGAATGGCTGAGCCTGGGATGCGGCTTTCGCGGGCGTCCCAGCACCATTATCGCTCAGGAATTCAAAAACCCTTTGCTCGATCCTATTTTCCGGCGCTGGCGCGAGCAGTCAGGGCACGTCTTTAGTGCGCGCACCGGCGGCGTGCTTCGGCTTTTCAAAACTCTTCGCCGCGGTGGCAATATTGCGATGCTGGTTGATCTGACGGTCTTTCCGGGCCCGGCGGCTGTCGCGATTCGCTGTTTTGGACTGCACACCAGCGTGACTTCCGCTCATGCCTGGCTGAAGGAACGCTCGGGAGCCGCGCTGATTCCGGCTCATTGCGAGCCGTTGCCGCGAGGACGGTATCGTGTTGTTTTTCATCCGCCGATTGATCTCGGTCGCGATGCCACTCCACGCCAGGTTGCGCAGGCCTGCTGGGATTCATTCGAACCGATCGTGCGGGCCGACCCGGGCCCGTGGATGTGGATGTATAAACACTGGCGTTATCGTCCCAAAAATCCCGATCGACCTTATCCGTCTTACTCTTTCTACACCGGAAAATTTGAACGACTGATCGCGCGGGAGTGAGTTGCTTCGGGTCAGGTAGGGGCGGTTCACCTAAGGCGCCCAGGCGATTGTGGTCAATGGGCCCTACCTCTTTCCTACTGGCGCACAGGGAAATTTTCAGGACGCTAAGGTTGTGCCGGAATTGACCGCAACCGAACAAGCCTGGCGAAGAGAGATCGGAACCGTTTCTCTGCCTGAAGTCCATCGCAGTGTTCTCGTTCCGACCAACGCGTCGTTTTTGCGCAAGTTGCTTTCCTTTGCCGGCCCCGGATTTCTCGTCGCAGTTGGATACATGGACCCGGGAAACTGGGCGACGGATCTAGCGGGCGGAGCCAGATTTGGTTACGCGCTCCTCGCCGTCGTCATGGTTTCCAACTTCATGGCGATCCTGCTCCAGCATCTTTGTATCAAGCTCGGCGTCGTCACGGGCCGCGACTTGGCGCAAGCCTGCCGGGATCATTATCCCAAACCGATCGTTTGGTTCCTGTGGATCCTTTGTGAAATTGCCATCGCCGCGTGCGATCTCGCAGAAGTAGTCGGATCGGCGATAGCTCTCCAGCTTCTATTTGGGATTCCGTTAGTGTGGGGCTGCATCGTCACCGCGGCGGACGTGCTCATTGTGCTCTTCCTGCAAAACAAGGGATTTCGCTACATCGAAGCACTGGTTTTGACGTTGATTATCACGATTGGCGGATGCTTTGCCGCCGAATTAGTTTTTTCGCGGCCAAGTCTCAGCGGCATTCTTTTCGGATTCATCCCGGGTCCACGCATCGTGACCAATCCAGGCATGCTATATGTCAGCATCGGCATTCTCGGGGCTACCGTCATGCCTCATAACCTTTATCTCCACTCTTCCGTGGTACAAACACGAAAGTTTCAACAGACAACGGCGGGTAAACGGGAGGCGATTAAATTCGCGACCATCGATTCTACCGGGGCGCTGATGTTCGCCTTGTTTATCAACGCGGCCATCCTCATTTTGGCGGCGTCAGCGTTTCACTGGTCGGGACACCAGGATGTCGCGGAGATTCGCGATGCGTACCAACTGCTCAGTCCATTGCTGGGAATAAGCATGGCCAGTGTTTTATTCGCGGTCGCCCTTCTGGCGTCCGGGCAAAACTCCACCCTCACCGGGACGCTGGCGGGACAAATTGTGATGGAAGGTTTTCTCAATATTCGGATCAAACCATGGCTGCGGCGATTAATTACCCGGCTGATTGCGATTGTTCCCGCGGTGCTTGTCATTGGGTTTGCCGGAGAGAACAAGACGACCGAACTGCTCGTCGCCAGCCAGGTCATTCTGAGCATGCAACTTGGATTCGCGGTCTGGCCGCTGATGCGTTTCACGAGTGAGAAAGCGAAGCTGGGCGAGTTCACGAACAAGCTGTGGCTGAAAATTCTCGGTTGGACGACCGCGCTCATCATTATGACGCTCAACTTGAAGCTGCTGTTTGATACTTTTATGCCGCCTGCGGTCCTGAAAACAGTTTATGGCAGTCTCGGTTTGCCTATGCCCGAATAAATGACGAAGCCACGAATGACGAATGACGAATTAGGCTCCAATGACGAAGCCCGAAGAGATGGCCGTAAAAAGACGGCATCTCGTTTCCATTCGTCATTCCTTCCTCCTTCATTATCCGCCATGTGTCATTTTTAATCGTGTATCAGCACATCCTCATTCCACTCGAAAACAGCGGTGCCGATGAGACCATTCTCGCGCACATCAAACCGCTGGCGCGGATGACGAGCGCCAAGCTTCTCCTCGTTCATGTTTCGGACGGCTGGGTGGCGCGAAATTTCGATCAACTTAAGCTCGCTGAAAGCCAGGAGATGAAAGACGACCGTGTTTATTTGGAAGAACGACAGCGCGAATTGATTGATGACGGCTTCATCTGCGACGCCGTCCTCGCCCTTGGCGAACCGTCAGACGAGATCATCAAGCTCGCTCGAGATAAGAATGTCGACCTGATTGCCATGACTACGCATGGTCATCGATTTATTAGCGATATTCTTTATGGCGCGACCGCCGATAAGGTACGCCATGCCGTCGATGTGCCAGTGCTGCTGCTGAAGGTGAAGAGTTAGCGAATCGGCGACGGCGAGTTCTCGCGTGCTGTCTTCCTGAGCCGCATGAGACGGCGAAGGATCTCTCATTTGGCCGAAAACGCCGTGGAACGAGTGATCCTGACCAATTTGGAGGTCCCTCCTGCTCGGGATGACAGATAGTGTTGCAGGACCTTGCGGCCATAATTCTTCGCTTCGACGGCCAATGATCTGTATTCAAGAAAACAGACGAAGAGAAAAAGGAAAAAGAGCGGGCCCGCGCGAGTCAGACTTGCCCTGTTTTGTCGGTACGACTACTACAGAAACAGGTGAAAGTGCTGTTGCTGACTAATGAATATCCGCCGCACACCTACGGGGGCGCAGGCGTCCACGTGGAATATTTGTCGCGTGAGCTTGCCCGGTTGATGGACGTCGAAGTGCGTTGCTTCGGCGATCAAAAAGGCAAATCTGGCCGTCTAACGATTCGTGGATTTCAGCTGGATGATTCTCGCTTTCACTGTCCCAAGCCGCTGCGTTCCACTTATGGCGCAGTTCAGCGCTGTACCGCTTTCAACACTGCCGGCATCGACGCCCAGCTCGTGCATTGTCATACCTGGTACACTCACTGGGGTGGAATTCTGGCGCGAAAAAATTACGGAATTCCACTGGTCGTTACGGTGCACTCACTGGAACCGCTGCGGCCATGGAAGCGCGAACAACTGGCGGGCGGCTACGATTTTTCGGTCTGGGTGGAGAAGACCGCTCTGGAAATGGCAGATGCCGTCATCGCTGTTTCAAAGGAGACGAAATCCGACATCGCACGGTTGTTCAACGTTAAAGACGATCGCCTGCACGTGATCTATAACGGGATCGATCTCGAGGAATATCGCCCGGTTAAATCGAACGATACCTTGCGCAAATTCGGCGTGGACTCGGAAAAACCTTACCTGCTCTTCGTCGGGCGTATCACCCGTCAGAAGGGAATCATTCATCTGGTCCACGCTATTGAATTCATGGATAGAAATTTTCAGGTGGTGCTTTGCGCGGGTGCGCCCGACACCCCGGAAATTGCCCGTGAAATGAAGATGGCAGTGGAAAAGGCGCGGCGTGCCCGCGACGGCATTATTTGGATCGACGAAATGCTCGACAAGAGAAGCGTGATCCAACTTTATTCCCATGCCGAAGTTTTCTGTTGTCCGTCAATCTACGAACCTTTCGGCATCATTAATCTGGAAGCAATGGCGTGCGAAACAGCCGTTGTTGCCAGCAAAGTCGGCGGCATCAAGGAAGTGGTGATGGACGGTGAAACCGGCTTTCTGGTACCGGTTGCGCAAATGAAAGAAAGTCCGTTCGAGCCGATTCATCCGGAAAAATTCGCGCGTGATCTGGCGGTGAAAATCAATGAGTTGATGCGAGATGAGAAGCTGCGGGTCCGCTTCGGCAAGGCTGGACGATTGAGAGCGGAAGAAAAATTCAGCTGGCGGGTGATCGCGAAAGAAACAAAGGCGCTCTACGAATCGCTCGTGCGCGATGCGCCCGGACGCACGGAAACAGGTTCTTCCGCCGCCTCGAAGTTGCGGTGAAGGCGACGCAAGTTACCGGCCTGGCTGCCGGGGGTGAATATCTGCGGTTTTTTTTCAATCCCGTGGGAACGATGTGTCGGCTCTATCGACGGTATGGTCCAGTCATGGCACTTGGACGAGTGGGGTTCAAACAACCTCGCGATCTTTTGGTTTTTGCGATCGGCCCTGAGTTCAACCGCTTGCTCTTCAGC
>JBKPQI010000172.1:0-5310 GCA_046733975.1 Verrucomicrobiota bacterium | reverse complement strand
GACCGTTATGTTTTCTCAGCTGGGCGATAAACTTCAGGACATCTTCAAGGACCTGCGCGGTCATGGCACGATCAGCGAGTCCAATATCAACGACGCGCTGCGCCAGGTGCGCCTCGCGCTGCTGGAAGCAGACGTTGATTTCCAAGTCGCAAAGAGTTTCGTCGCGCGCGTCAAAGAAAAGGCCCTTGGCGAGGAAGTGCTGCGCAGTATCACTCCCGGTCAGCAAATCGTTAAGATCTTTCATGACGAACTGACGGCATTACTCGGAGGCGACGCGGCTCCGCTAAATTTGGAGAAGCCTGCGCGCATTTTGATGGTTGGGCTGAACGGTGCGGGCAAAACGACTTCAGCCGCGAAGCTGGCACTCTTGTTAAAGAAACAGGGCCATTCCCCGCGCCTCGTCGCGATGGACCTGCAGCGGCCGGCTGCGATCGAACAACTCGCCACACTTGGCAAACAGGTCGATGTTCCGGTTTTCAGACCCGAATCTAGCGAGAAAGATGTCTTGCGCGCAGCAGCGGCGGCTGTAGCCGCGGTCGTTGACCGCGGCACTATGGAAACCTCGAACAAAACCGCCGTGGCGAGCGACCGCGGCTACAGCATCGACATTTTTGATACTGCCGGTCGGCAGGAAATCGACCAGCCGCTGGTCGAGGAATTGAAACGTCTGCGCGATTTTTTGCAGCCCCAGGAAATTTTACTGGTGGCTGACGCGGCCACGGGCCAGCAGGCAGTCAGCGTCGCTACTCACTTCAATGACGCGCTCCAGATTACCGGAATCGTTTTAACGAAGCTCGACGGCGATGCGCGCGGCGGTGCGGCGCTTTCCATGCGCGAAGTGACACATCGTCCCATCAAATTCGCCGGGGTCGGTGAAAAGCTCGATCAATTCGAATTGTTTGTGCCAGACCGACTGGCCGGCCGCATTCTCGGAATGGGCGATATCGTGGGGTTGGTTGAGAAAGCGGCTGAGGCGGTCGACGAAGAAGAGGCGGCGCGATTGGAGCGAAAGTTGCGCACCGCTAAATTCGATTTCAACGATTTTCTGGCGCAGTTCAAAATGATGCGCAAGCTCGGCCCGCTCGAGAATATTCTTGGCATGTTGCCGGGAATGAGTAATGTCCCCGGCCTTTCCGTAGACGACAAACAACTTCGGCGTGTCGAAGCTATTGTGCTCTCGATGACTCTGGAAGAACGAAGCCGGCCTGACATTTTGAATGCGCGCCGGCGCCAGCGGATCGCCCGTGGAAGCGGCCGCACCGTTACGGAAGTGAATGATCTGCTTCAGCGTTTCAATCAAATGCGCAAGCTGATGAAAAACGCCGGCAAAATGAGGAGGAAACTAAAAGAGTTACAAAGGTTACAACGTTGATTGATAATGGCGCTTCTCCTTGTAACGTTGAGCCCCTTTTAAGCATTTTAACTTTGATATGGCCGTTTCAATTCGACTCCGCAGAGAAGGCACTCTTAATCGCCCTTATTACAAGGTAGTGGTGGCAGACAAACGCAGTCCGCGCGATGGAAAATTCCTCGAGCTTGTCGGCACCTACGATCCGAAAAGGCAGGGGCACAACAGCACGTTGAAGCTCGATCGAATCGAGCATTGGCTCGCCCGCGGCGCTCAGCCCTCCGAAACTGTGCGCAGCCTGATCAAGAAAAATAAAAAAGTCGCTGCCAGCGCGCCCGTGTAGCGGTGGTCTATGACCGCCGTCGACGCGTGGCCAGGCTTAGTCTACGTTTGGTCGGCGCTCATAGAGCGCCGCTACAGGAAACAGAATCATGCGTGAATTTCTCGAATTTATTGTGCGCCGCCAAGCTGTCATTCTGAGCGAAGCGAAGAATCTCTCGATCTCGTTGTATGCGTGAGTTTCTCGAGTTCGTTGTGCGCCAGTTAGTGGAATTCCCCGATGAAGCCATCATCACGGAAATTCCGTCCGGCAGGACAACAGTTTTTCGTCTGCAGCTGAGGCAGACTGATGTCGGCCGGATCATCGGCCGCAACGGGCAGACCATTCAGGCAATTCGCGCGCTACTTTCCAGTGCAGCGGCCCGTCATAATCAGCGGGCCACCATCGAGATCGTCGAATAAGGAAGCCGTCGTCCCGAGCGCAGTCGAGGCATCCCGCGGCGTTACCTTTGAGCTTTGGCACGGGGAACCTCGACTAGCGCTCGGGATGACCGCATCGTCGAGCTCAGCTGAACTTGGCGTTTCAGGTAGGAGCGGTTCACGTGGACCGCCCGGCTCAGAAAGCGGGCGATTGAGGTCAATCGCCCGTACCTGCTACATTGCCGCGATGCGCATCGATATTCTGACCCTTTTTCCGGAAATCTGCCGCGCACCGCTGACGGAAAGCATGATGAAACGCGCCCAAGAAAAAGGCGTGCTCGAATTGCATATTCACAATCTGCGCGATTGGGCCCTCGACAAGCATCACGTGGTGGATGATGCGCCATTCGGAGGAGGGCAGGGGATGGTGATGAAGGCGGAGCCGATCTTCAAGGCGGTGGAACAAATCAAAAGGGAAACATCGAACACCGAACGCCGAATATCGAACGCGGAACAAAAGCGAGATAGCACCACGTCAAAGGTCATTTTGATGTCACCGGCTGGGCGACGTCTTGATCAGCAGTTCGTGAGACAACTTTCGGCGGAGTCGCATCTGATCATTGTCTGCGGACACTACGAAGGGGTGGATCATCGAGTGGTTGAACATTTGATCGACGAGGAAATTTCAATTGGCGATTACGTGCTCACGAATGGTGCCATTGCGGCCGTAGTTCTGGTCGATGCGACTGTTCGGTTAATTCCCGGTGTGCTCGGGGATGAACAATCGGCACTGGATGACAGTTTTCGCGACCAGCTATTAGAAGCACCGCAATACACCCGACCAGAAGAATTTCGCGGCTGGAAAGTTCCTGGCGTTTTGTTGAGCGGAAATCACGCTGGGATTGCAAAATGGCGAAAGGAAGAATCGAAGAAACGGACGCGCCAAAATCGGCCGGATTTGCTGGCGGAGTCAGATCACCGTCCCTCCCGAGCGTAAGTCGAGAAAATCCCGTTGCGTAGCTTTAAGGAATTTCCTCGGGATCCCTCGACTTCCGCTCGGGATGACGGGAATATCAATCCCGCAATTTGCCCAAAATCACGCAGGCGTTGATTCCACCAAACCCAAACGAATTACTCATAACGTAATCTAACTTCGCTGCCCGCCCATGATGCGGAACGACATCGAGGTCGCAGCTTTCGTCAGGATGATCACGATGCAGCGTTGGGGGAACGTGCTGATGCTCCAGCGCGAGCGTGCAAATCGTCGCCTCGATCGCACCAGTCGCGCCCAGCGGATGGGACGTGAACGCCTTTGTTCCACTCACCGGAATTTTGCGGGCATGTTCGCCAAACACCTCCTTGATCGCGAGTGTCTCCGTTGCGTCGTTTAGCTGCGTCGAACTAGCGTGCGCGTTGATGTAATCGATCTGCTCGGGAGCCAGTTGTGCGTCGGCCAAAGCTTCGCGCATGGCTCGGATACACGATTCCCCGCTGGGCAACGGCGTGGTCATATGAAAGCCGTCGTTATTGAGACTGTAACCGAGGAGCTCCGCGTAAATCCGCGCGCCCCGTCCGCGCGCATGCTCGAGTTCCTCAATGATCAAAGACGCGCCCCCTTCGCCGATAACAAATCCGTCGCGCAATTTATCGAATGGCCGGCAGGCGTTTTCGGGATTTTCGCTCCGGCTCATCGTCTTAATAATATCAAAGGCACCCACAGTGATCGCCGTCAGTGGCGCTTCGGCGCCGCCGGCGACCACGACGTCGACGAAGTCATCGCGGATGTAGCGAAGCGCTTCGCCGACCGAGACGGTGCCGCTGGCGCAGCTATTCGAATTGGTGGTGCCTACTCCGCGCAGTCCGAAATCGATCGCGACATTGGAATGAGCCGAGCCGCCAAACACCTGCACGGCCAGCGTCGGCTGTACCCCGCGAGCGCCCTTTTTCAAGAATCGAACGTATTGCTCTTCGGCTTTGCAAACGCCGCCCAGCGCGGTGCCGAAACTGACGCCGACACGAGCCTGCGGATTTTCACGAGAACATTCCAGCCCGGCGTCGTCCAAGGCCAGTTTGGCCGACGCGACCGCGAACTGCGCATAACGATCGAGCCGCTTCAGGCGATGCGGTGAGAAGAATTCTTCCGGATTCCAATCGCGAATCTCGCCCGCTACGCGTACCCCGAATGCGCTCGCATCAAAACTGGTGATCGGAACGATCCCAGTTTTTTCGGCCAGAATACCGTTCCAGAAGCCGTCCACACCTTTGCCAATGCAGGTGATTGGACCGAGTCCGGTGATGACGCAACGCCGCTGCCCGTTTTTACTTCGTAACATGCGAACCGTTCCTTGATTCCAAATACGCCTTCATGCACCGGAGCGTACGATTAGCAACATGGCTAATAAAGAAATCTCCAATGATCGGCTCCATCACAGGTGCCAGCGCGCGAAGGCGAAAATTCATGTCGTGCGCAATTTCGACGAGAACACCCGCGGGCGTTTCCCTGAAAGTCCAAACCACGAACATGCCTTTGGTGAAAGCTTTCAAGTGACGAAACCGCACCTCGGTTTTTTCGCGATCGATGATTTGCTCAGACGTCCACGAAATTGGAATACCGGAACGAGTGGCAGCCATGACGACCAGGTTACGATCGGTCCCGCGTTCAAGATATTTTATGTAACGGTAATGGGGCAAAATTTTCGGCCAATCCGAAAGGTTGGCAGCGGCCTCGAAAATGTCGGCGCGCGGTGCTTGCATGATAATTGAATTCGTTTTGTGCATCGCGGTTGCGCCGGTATTTGTGTGGAACGATAAACCGGGCAGGATTACTGACAACATGGCGCTGGAAATGCGAACAAAATGCGAGCGGTGCGGGATTGAATTGTCAGTCAATAGCGAAGCTTACATTTGCTCGTACGAATGCACGTTCTGCGAACATTGCTCGCAGGAAATGAAGCACGTTTGTCCGAACTGCGAGGGCGAGCTGGTTCGTCGGCCAGCTCGAAAAAGCCAGCAATCGTAGATGCGCCCTCACCTGGCGCTACGCGCCTTCCTCTCCCCGCTGAAGAGAATCAAGGTGAGGGCACAGATCCACTGGAATTTCCAGACAGTGTCTAGTCGTCGCGTCGAGCCGCATCTGCTTGCTGCGCCAGCTTCGTCATGTAGGCGAAGAATGCGGGCGATTGTCCGATGAAAAGCCCCATCTCCGTTAGAAACTTTAGCGCACCCATGGCGGTGCCCCGGGTCCTGGTCGGCCGAATGATCGA